>CAIYPA010000346.1 GCA_903927965.1 uncultured Bacteroidia bacterium
AGTAAAATCGCGATAGCCGATCCAAAAGTTTATCTGATGGGAGGTACAATTGGTTCATGGGATACAAGCAATGCAGCCGGTTTGTTCACAGTCGATAATGCCAATACGTTGATTAAAGTTACCAAAACCCTTGCAGCCGATGACCTCCGTCTTTATGCATGGCATCCATGGTTCACCGATTGGTGGCAATCAGAGTTCATTATCCTTGGTGGTAAAATTGCTTTCCGAGGTACTGGTAATGACCAGACCCGTGTAGCGGTTACCGCCGGGTCGCATACTGTTAATTTGAATTTCAAAACAGGAAATGCAACAATACAATAAATAGTTTAGTATCTTAGTATAAGTCGTTTCAATGTTCCTAATTTACCCTGTCAGGAAATGTTCCCCCTGGCAGGGTATTTTTAAAGATGGGAAGGGGGCAAAGGTTGAAATACTTTGAAATATGTGGAAATAGGTTGAAATATTGCATTCGAAGAATATAGTATTGCTATTTAGGAACATTCCAGAAAAGACAGTCCCGTTAGGGATTTAATATAGGTAGAACGGTTTAATTGAATAAGTTGAGTCCCGTTAGGGACTAAATCTCAGAATCAATTTATAATAAAAAAGAAATATGGTCCGCACTTGGATGTTTTTATTGTTTTTCTTTTTTGCGCTACCTGCATTTTGCCAGGTAACTTCAGTTCCTGCATTGCCAACACCAAATGCAAAGGTGTCGCTTACTTTTGATGCGACTTTGGGAACTGCCGGCCTTAAGGGTTATACTGGTGATGTTTATGCTCATATTGGCGTGATAACAGATAAAAGTACTTCGACATCTGACTGGAAATATGTCGTTTCCACCTGGGGAGTAAACGTCGCGAAAGCAAAAATGACCCGGACAGGTTCCAACCAATACCAGATCGACCTTACTCCCGATATCAGGCAATATTTTGGTGTCCCTGCCGGAGAAAAAATACTTAAAATTGCCATGGTTTTCAGGAGTGTTGACCAAGGTAGTGGTACTTACCTGGAAGGAAAAGCAACCGGTGGGAAAGATATCTTTGTGGACGTATTTGAAGATGGCCTTTTAGACGTTTCGATCACAAATCCTAACGGAAACATGGTGGTTTCACCCAATACAGCCATTCCGTTTTCTGCCTCGGCAACCTTGTCCTGTGCCCTTAAACTATACCAGAATGGTACAGAAATTCAATCCCTTACGGGCACTTCGATTGCAAATACGTTCAACATTTCACAACCCGGCGATTATTGGTTGAAAGTGGTGGTAACCAGCGATACCAAAACTGTGGCTGACTCTGTCTTTGTAAATGTCCTTGAACCACAGGTGGTTCAAGCGTTACCAACTGAGTCCAAAAAAGGGATCAGCTATGTCAATTCACAAACTGCCCGCCTCGTACTTTGGGCACCTTATAAAAACTTTGTCCATGTAATCGGTGACTTCAACAACTGGCTACCTTCGTCAACCTCGCGCATGAAAAAGGATGGGGATTACTTCTGGCTCGATATTCCCAACCTGACTTCGGGTAAAGAGTATGCCTTCCAGTACCTTGTTGACGGGAACCTCAAAATTGCGGATCCTTATACCGAAAAAATCAGTGATCCCGACAATGATCAATACATTACAAATATTACCTATCCATCGTTAATGGCTTATCCCACAGGTAAAACCGAAGGGATTACCTCAGTGCTTCAAACCAATCAGACAGCCTATTCATGGCAAATCAACAGCTTTTCCACGCCTTCAGCCGATACTTCGGTCATCTATGAATGTCATGTCCGTGATTTTGATGCTCTTCACTCTTTTGGTGGTGTGATCAATCATCTCGATTACCTTAAGGAACTTGGGGTCAATGTTCTGGAGTTGATGCCAGTGAACGAATTCGAAGGGAATTCAAGTTGGGGATACAACCCATCGTTCTATTTTGCCCCTGATAAATATTATGGTCCCAAAAATGAACTGAAACGCCTTGTCGATGAATCCCACAAACGGGGAATTGCAGTGGTAACCGACCTTGTGTTGAACCATTCGTATGGCTCAAGCCCTTTTGTGAAACTCTATTTCGACGGATCGAAACCAACCACACAAAATCCCTGGTACAATGTGCAGAGCAATTTTACCAATCCCGATGCACAATGGGGCTACGATTTTAACCACGAAAGCATTGCCACCCGCGAGTTGGTTGACAGCATTTGCTCGTTCTGGATGAGCCAATACAAGATTGACGGTTTCAGGTTCGACTTTACCAAAGGGTTTTCCAACAATATCAAGACCTCCTCAGATCCATGGGGAAGCCTATATGATGCACAGCGTATTGCCAATCTTAAACGGATGGCAAGCGAAATCTGGAAGCGCAAAGCCGGTGCCATCGTGATTTTTGAACATCTGGCCGATAATTCAGAGGAAACCGAATTGGCCAATTATGGGAAGGGTATCCTCCTGTGGGGAAACATGAACTATGCTGCAACAGAAGGGGCTATGGGGTATAACGATAGCGGAAAATCTGACCTAAGCGGCACTTCCTATTTGAACCGGGGATGGTCAAAACCTTCATTGGTTGGGTACATTGAAAGCCATGATGAGGAGCGGCTTCTTTATAAATGTTTGACCAATGGAAATGTTTCCGGCACATACAATATTAAAAACCTACCTACTGCATTGTCTCGAGCAGGCCTAACTGCCGCGCTTTTCATGACAGTTCCAGGGCCTAAAATGATTTGGCAATTTGGGGAGCTTGGATATGATATTTCGATCGATGCCAACGGTCGCCTAAGCGAAAAACCGATACATTGGGAATATAAGGATGTTGCAGACCGGAAAGCACTGTTTCAAGTCTATGCAAATTTGAATTATTTGAAGAAAAAATATCCGATTTTTGCGACACACGATTTTACACAATCGTTGGCTGGTGAGGTCAAATGGATCAAGTTGAACCTGAATGGCGAAAATGTTTTGATTGTTGGAAATTTTGGGATGGCAACAGCAAATGCAAGCCTCGAATTTCAAAAAACCGGCACATGGTATGACTATTTCGGACTGAAAACTTACAATTTCGCCACCACTTCCCAATCTATTGCATTGGCAGCGGGCGAGTACCGGATCTATTCGACCCGGAATTTTGGGAATCCTTTATATACCGGCATTGAAGATCAGGTGCTGCTCAGCAATCTCAACATCTGGCCGAACCCGACAAAAGACTACATCAGCGTCCTTTCCTCTGGCAATATCAGGAGCGTATTCATTTATTCAATTCTGGGAGCAAAGGCGAAGGAATTCCAATTGTCAGATTCACAGGGAATTGAAAATAAACTTTACATAGGTGACCTGAACTCAGGAGTCTATCTCTTGCAGGCGATAAACAAAGATGGCAAGGTTGAGGTTAGAAAAATCATCAAACGGCAATAGGGGTTATGACTAACAACTTCATGCTATTTTAAACACATAGGCACATAGGTTTTGAATACATAGGACACAACAGGGATCGCAAAATCTGGGAAGCTTACCTTATTATTGGTAGCAGCTTGCCTTTTGTAATAGAACCTATGTGCCTTATGTTTTTTACCTATGCTCCTATGTGTTAAATATTTAGCCTTAGTAACCTTAACCCCCCATTTTCCAGCCATTTTTTCCCACCCATCCAAACCATCCCCAAACAAATTTGGGACGCAAGCTTTTCAAGAGCTTAGAAAAAAGATCAACAGCATATAGGGTTTTACTCAAAGTTAGCAGGACCCTAAGTTTAATACATCAAAAAGTACATCATCCAAAGACTTTTCTTACCTTTGGATCATTCTTCGTTAAATCGGACGACCTTATTATTCTTACTTGATTTTTGTGAAAAATTCCATCAAAGATAGGGCATACTGGCTGGATGTCTGGACACGGTTCAATACCGGTGAGCGGGGCGCTTTCAGCGAAATCTATGAGGAATTCATCGATTCCCTTTTTGCTTATGGTTATAAGATTTCGCACGACCGCGAAATGGTGAAAGATTGTATCCAGGATATTTTCCTTGATCTTCACCGTCTCCACCCAAATCTTAAGCACCCCGAATACATTGAGTTTTACCTGTTTAAGTCGCTTAAAAATGCGATATCCCATAAGTCACAGAAAGAAAAGAAGTTACAATCCTTACCTTTGGACAGTGCCGATAATTATGACTTTAAATTTGAAGTCGAACAGGATGCATCCGAGCTGGAATCGGACCTTCTTCGCTTGGAGAAACTCAAAAGCATCCTTGCTGGATTGGATCCCCAGAAGCGCGAATTGTTGTACCTCAAATTCAATTCTGGCATGAATTATCACGAAATTGGCCAAATGCTCAATATGCAGGCAGATACTGCCAAAAAGCAGATTTATAGGCTGATAGACCAGCTTCGTGGCAAATATGGGGCGCAATTGTTTGAATTGCTCGTGATTAGATAGGGGCTTCTGGCGGCTGGCAACTAGCGGCTGGCAACTAGCGGCTGGCAACTGGCGGCTGGCATCTAGCAACTGGCACCTGGCAACTAGTGGCTGGCTTACCTCCTGCAAATTCAAAGGTTTCAAATTCTGGATTTCCATTATGAGCTTAGGAAAAGCTGCTTTATTTGGTATAGTAAGACTTTTATAAATATGTTTTAAGTCTATTCTCAATTATAGATACTTAACTGCATTTGAAACCAGTGAAGATAGCCAGTCGCCAGCCGCCAATAGCCAGCCGCTGTAATTAGACGCAATAAGGTCATTGTTCCCGACCCACTCCTTCAATGTCAAACCCTCCCAAATAAAAAATATTTTTTAACTTTTCTGTCCCTTTTTTCACATTGGCTACTCTTGTGTATAGAAATGAAAGAAATGACAACGCAAGAACAAAAACTGATTGAGAATCCGCTTTTCCTTAAATGGGTGTATCACAACAACCCATGGATCGAAAAGCATTGGCAAAAGTTCCTCGCTGAACATCCCGAAGATAAGGAGGAGGTCCTGGCCTTCAAAGTACAATTAAGCGACCTTAAATTTTTGGACGAGTTGCTTAATCCATCCGAGAAAGCACAATTGGCCTTAAATATCCAGGAGCAAATCGCCCGGGAGATCGCAAAGAAAAGAAAGTTAAACGTTGTCTATACGTTAATGAAGTATGCCGCTGTTGCAGTTTTATTTTTCGCGATTGGCGGATTGCAGGTCTATTTCTTTATGAACAAGCAGGATAAGGCTTTACAGGTTGCCGAATTGTCCGAACCTATCCCCACCTTTGCCAAGGGGCCTGTTCTGATCACTTCAAAAGGTGAGAATGTTCAATTGTTTAGTTCCAATTCGACCATCGACTATACCCACAAAGAGGTGATTCTCCTGAATGAAGATTCCATAATCAAGTCATCTTCCGATAAGGCCAATGCGTTGAACCAGTTGGTTATCCCTTATGGCAACCAATCGAAAATCGTTTTGTCCGACAATACAATCGTTTGGCTCAATGCCGGTACGCGGTTGTTGTACCCAACCACATTCAGTGGCAAAACACGTGAAGTTATTTTGTATGGTGAAGGGTATTTTGAAGTATCCAAAAATAAAGATTTACCTTTTATTGTAAAAACAACGACCATGGATGTTAGGGTGTTGGGGACAGAATTTAACCTTTCTGCCTATGCCGAGGACAATATGGTGCAAACAGTGCTAAAAGAAGGAAGTGTAGCAATCAGGAAAAAAGATGCTGGATTGTTTGAAAAAGATGTGATCATCAAACCAAACGAAATGGCTTCCTTTAACAAAACCACAAGCAGTACAAACATTTACAAGGTTGACGCTGACTATTATCGCCTATGGACCAAAGGATTGATAAGTTTTGAAGATGCAGATTTCAAACGCGTGATCAAAAAGGTTGAAAGGTTTTACAATGTTGCGATCCGGTTTGAGGAGAACAGTAAAGAGGCGATCCGCATTAGCGGTAAGCTCGATCTAAAGCAAAGCCGGAAAGAGGTGATGGAGTACCTTGCAAAAGTATCCTTGTCAACAATTGAGCAAGAGTCTGAAAACAAGTATGTTATAAAATAAAATAACCGGAAAGTGGTGGAACACTTTCCGGTCGAAATAAACACCAGGTCATTTTAGTATTTATTCAAAAACAGTTCAAAATTATGAAAAAAAAGTTGCATTTGCGCTTCCGGGATTCGTGAAGCCAATAAAAACTGTGGCAAACTATGAAATTGACCGTCGGAATGCTTATTTGTTTTTTTATTTCAATATCTGCAAATAGTTATTCTCAAACTACCAGGCTGAATATTAGCCTTCAAAATATTACCATCAAGGGTCTTTTTGGGTACATTGAGCAAAACAGCGAATATGTTTTTCTCTACCGGAGCGAAGATTTCAATGCGGCCAAAGTGGTGAACATTGAGTTAATGGATGCGACCATCAATCAGATACTCGATATTGCGTTAAAAGATGAAAATGTGGTTTACGATGTTTATGAACGTCAGATCGTGATCCAGAAATCAGGTATAAAACCAGTTAACAACCAACAAGTTACAATGAAAGTTATTTCCGGGAATGTAATTGATGCAAATGGTCAGCCGATAACCGGTGTCACGGTTTTGGTGAAGGGGACTACCATTGGTGTCACGACCGACATTGACGGAAAATTTAAACTTTCAATCCCTGTTGATGCAAAAAAACTCGTTTTCTCTTTTGTGGGAATGACCACACAGGAAGTTGTCCTTTTGGACAAAACCGAAGTGAATGTAGCATTGGAAGATGCCTCTTTCGCAATCGATGAAATTGTTGCAGTTGGTTACGGCACACAGCGCAAGATTGATCAGACAGGTGCTACTGAACGGTTGACCAGTGATAAACTGAACAAGAGTGTCTCCAACTCTCCGGCTGAAATGATGCAAGGACGAGTCTCGGGTGTGAATATCACCCAAAACAATGGTGAGCCAGGATCGGGAATGACAGTCCGTATCCGTGGTTCAAACTCCATCCGTGCTGGCCAGGAACCTCTTTATGTGGTTGACGGAATTCCGCTCGACAATGCGGATATTACACCAAATGGCGGAGTGGCGGCCGGAATCAATGAAACGAGCAAAAAAAACCCGATCAGTTTTCTGATCCCTGAGGACATAGAATCGATTGATATTCTTAAGGATGCCTCTTCCACAGCCATTTATGGGGCTCGGGGGGCAAATGGTGTTGTATTGATTACCACAAAGAAGGGGAATAAGGGGATCGGGAAGATTGGTTATGATGCCTATACAGGAATTTCGCAGATCAGGAAAAAGATAGATCTTCTTTCAGCCGCCGAATTCCGTTCGTACAGAAAACCAAATGGGTCATCTTTGCTTGATCTGGGTGCGAGCAATGACTGGCAAAATGAAATTTTCAACATCGGAGTTACCCAAAGTCACAATCTTTCTTTTGGCGGGGGGACCGATAACTTTACCTATCAATCGGCATTGAATTACCTTAATCAGGAAGGGATTGTCAAGACGACCGGTATTGAGAAATTGAATGGGAAACTGAAAATTTCCCAAAATGCTTTCGATAACAGGTTAAACCTGGTTTTTGGGATCATTGCTTCACATACTGAGGATTTCCGTGTCCCTATTTCAGAAACCGGGGGCTTTGAAGGGGATGTAATCCTGAGTTCTCTTAAGCTCAATCCTACTTATCCGATAAGGAATGCCAACGGCACATTTTATCAACATACTAAAGATCAGAGAAATCCATTGGCAATGATCGAACTTGTCAATGACATCACCAAAACGGACCGTGTACTCGTCAATTTCTCTTCTGAGTTTGAGATCTTCAAAAACCTGAAGTACAAGTTGAATATTGGCCTGGATCGTACTGTTGCAGAGCGCCGTGTGAACCAGGATCAGGAGCTGTCGTACATGGTGAACAAGGGTGAAGCCAACATCAACCGGATCACGGCCAATAACCGGCTGGTTGAAAACTATTTTACCTACTCGCTTAGAACAGGGGAGAAGAGTAATTTTAATTTCCTGACAGGACATGCCTATCAAGACATCAAGTATTCAAGCAGTCAATTAAGGGTTTACGGGTTCGAGGTGCAGGATGTCAAATATACAGACAACCTTCAGTACGGAAAGTTTTCAGCCGCAGTTGTTGGCTCATCGGCCTATGAACGTGAACTTCAGTCCTTTTTTGGCAGGACAAATTACAGCTATGACAACAGATACCTTTTAACGTTGACGGGCAGGTACGACGGTTCTTCAAAATTTGGGAAAAATAGGAAATATGGGTTTTTCCCTTCAGCTGCATTTGCGTGGCGGGCATCGGAAGAAAAATTCATCAGGGATCTCGACCTGTTTACAAACCTTAAATTCAGGTTGGGTTGGGGCTTGACCGGAAACCAGGAAATCCCGGATAAAATTTCCCTTTTATCGGTCGGAACTACCCCTTCAGCAAATGGTTATTTCGATGGCACGTTGTCTCCTGGCGTCACCTTTCTTCGGACTCCAAATCCTGATATTCAATGGGAAACGACCATTCAATCGAATGTTGGGATTGATTTTGGGATCCTGAAGAACAAAATTACAGGGACCATCGATGTTTTTCACAAACAAACCAGGGACGTGTTGCTTGAGATCACAGCAAAAGCTCCTGCGGCGACTCAGACGCAATGGCAAAATGTGCCTGATTTAAAGATCATCAACAATGGTTTGGAGCTGGGTTTTGTAGCTGACATCATTGACAAAAATAATTTGGACTGGAGCATCGGTTTGAACTATGCTTACATAAAAAATGAGGTAATGGATCTTCCCGTTAAAATGATCCTGACAGGAGCTGCCAGTGGGCAAGGCCTTACGGGAACCAGTGTACAAGCTATTCGTAATGGTTTTCCGATTGGATCTTTTTATGGTTATCGATTTGAAGGTTTCGATCAAAACGGTTTGAGTATCTTCAAAAAGGGTTCAGATGGATTGCCTGTAAAGGAATACCTGGGATCTGCCCTTCCTACATTTTCGTACAGTATCAATTCCAGTATTGTATTCAAATCATTCGATTTTAGTATGTTCTGGTATGGAACCCAGGGAAATAAGGTTTACAACAATGCAGCCAATGCGATATTTGTAAAAGGGGCGTTAGACAATGGGTCGAACGTCACAAAGGCCGTATTAAATTCAGGCGAATCACCTTCCAATTCCAATGCCTTCTCTTCACGATTTGTTGAGGATGCATCATTCCTGAGACTGTCGAATATCACACTTGGTTATACTCTTAGGAAAAAAATCCTCAAATGGTTGTCTAATCCAAGGGTATATGTTACTGGGAACAATCTCCTTGTATTGACCAAATACACAGGATTCGATCCTGAAGTGAGTGTTGACGCAAGTCAGAATGGCGTCCCTTCATTGGGGATGGATTATACCGCTTATCCGAAGGCTACGACTTATACAATTGGCATCCATCTTCAATTCTGATTTGAAAACTATGAAAATTAGACAGTTATCTGGATTGACCTTGGGACTTGCATTGCTAGGGATACTTTCATGTACAAGTCTTGACGAGAAAATACTCGATGAACAACTTGGGGCAAACCTGATCAACGATCCCGCAAATATCGAGGCTTTGATCAATCCACCTTATGCCAGCCTTCGTCGGACAATTGAGTGGTTCGATTACTGGGGATTGCAGGAAATGACTTCGGATGAAGTGATCGTCCCGACACGAGGGACTGATTGGTACGATAATGGCGATTGGCAGCAATTGCACCTCCATACCTGGACAGCCGACCATGGAAGGATGAAGAATGTCTGGGAAGCGTTGAGCCAGGGAATTTCGAGGGCCAATACGGCAATCTATTACATTGGAAAATTTACCCAGGATTCGACTACTGAACGCTATATTTGTGAAGCCCGTTTCCTACGTGCATATTATATGTACCTTATCAATGACCTATTTGGGCTGGTTCCATTTCGTGAAGCCAGCGAAATTGATTTTTCAATTACGCCCAAAGTTTTATCGCGGAAGGAGGCAAACACATACATAATCAATGAGATATCAGCCGTTCTTCCAAAGCTTAAAACCAAGTCCGAAGTTGGTAGTGCAAGGGTAACCATTGGTGCGGCCAATGCCCTTCTGGCCAAAATTTATCTCAATCACGAAGTTTTTACCGGCGAACCGAAATGGACAGAAACAATCCAATATGCCAACCTTGTGATCAGTAACCCAGATTATGCTGTAACAAACGATTACTGGTCGATGTTTCAAAAAGATGTGGCTGAAAATCCAGAATTTATCCTGAGGGTTCCAATGGACGACAATGTGGATATGGGGAGCGGAAGTGTATGGGTCAATTTTACCCTTCACTATTCACAAACCTTTGGAAACATAACCAGCCTTTGGAATGGGCCCTGTACGACCTCCACATTTTTCGATACCTGGAATAGGAGCGAGGATGTACGTTTTTATGATGGAAGGATTAAAAGGGAAACCGGGTTCAATCAGGGATTCCTGATGGGACAACAATTCTCAATGGATGGCACTCCATTGAAGATGAGGAATAATGAACCATTGATTTTTGTACCGGAAGTGAACCTGGTAAGTTCTCCGGAAAATGCTGGCATTCGGGTCGTGAAATATGCACCGAATGCGAATACCGAAAGACAGTTTTCATCACCCAATGATGTTCCGATTTTGCGGATTTCAGATATTTATCTTGTGAGGGCAGAGGCAAAATTTCGAACTGGCGACATTCCTGGGGCATTGGCAGATGTCAATTTTATCAGGGCAAGAAGAAGTGCAGCGGGTAAAACCCTGCCTTTGCTGACAAGTTTGACTTTGAATGATATTCTGAAGGAGCGGGGGTTTGAACTTTATTGGGAAGGGTTCAGGCGGCAGGACCTGATACGGTTTGGAAGGTTTACAGATACATGGCAGGAAAAACCGGTAACAGATGCCCGAAAAGCACTATTTCCGATTCCAACTTCTGCCTTGGATGTGAACGCAAACCTGAAACAAAACAGCAGTTATTGATATTCAAATGTAAAGATTTTTTTATTTATTTATTAATCAGACAACATGTAAGAGCGGAAAAAGTAAAAATGAGTTTTAAAAATTATGAATTATTATTTTAAATTAGTTATTATTAAT
>CAIYPA010000347.1 GCA_903927965.1 uncultured Bacteroidia bacterium
CCTTTATCGATCCCATTGTACACGTGTTCACGGAAACAGCACCAAATATTGCAAACTTGACGATGAGAAATTCCCGATAGGAAAGAAATTCTGGTGGCAGGATTTTGACGATTGCGGGTACAATTTCAGGATGACCGATATTCAGGCAGCAGTGGGGATTGAACAATTGAAGAAAGTAGATCTTCTCAACCAGCGACGGATCGACAATGCAACTTTTATCACCGAAGGGCTTAAAGATGTTCCCGGTTTGACTTTGCCGGTTGCCCGTCCCTACAACAAACATGTGTTCCACCTCTATCCGGTGATGATCGATCCAAAAGAGTTTGGGATGACCAAAGAGGACTTCATCTACGATCTGTTAAACAAATACGGGATCAAGGTTGGGTTCCATTACATTCCGCTCCACTACTCGACAGCCTTCAAAAACCGCGGATTTAAAAAGGGACAATTCCCCAATGCCGAAAAATTGGGAGATCAATTGGTGACTTTGCCGATCAATCCCCGCCAGACGGAAGAGGCGCTCGAATACCTTATCAACAGCATTAAAGCAGTCAGGTCTTAATCTTAACAATCGAAAAAATGGATTTTTTAAGTACGGTCATAACCTTGAAATCGGAGGGCACCTTCTTTTCGCCCACAGAAACTGTTTATATCTCCCGCTCGCCGGGAAGGCTCGATCTGATGGGTGGCAATGACGATTATACAGGCGGGTTGGTCTTCGAATCGACAATCAGTGAAGCCACATTTGCGGCTGCCCAACTTCGTAAGGATAAGGTGGTGGTTCTTAAGAACAAGACGGTTACTGAAGCTGGTTGGAAAGGTGATTTGGAAATCCATTTTGATGAACTTTCCGGTATCGAGGAAGTAAAGACATTTGCAAATCAATCCGAATCTGTAAGATGGACGGCCTATGTACTGGGAAACCTATATTATTTAAAGAACAAATTTCCAGATAAAGTGACCAGTGGCATCCAGATTTATATGGAATCGACTGTTCCACTGAACAAAGGGGTGAGTTCATCGGCTGCGATTGAAGTGGCTGTCATGAAATCGTCCGCTGCGGCATATGGCATCGACTTGAATGGCATCGAGCTTGCTTTGGCGTGTCAGTGGGTGGAGAATGTCATTTGTGATTCGGCCTGTGGGATCATGGACCAGATTGCCGTTGTTGCCGGGAGGGAAGGGTACGTTTTGCCCCTGGTTTGTCAGCCATGCCTTCCCGAACCGTTGATCCAATTGCCAAAAGAGCTGCAGATCTGGGGAATCGACTCAGGAGTAAGCCACCAGGTTTCTGGAATTGAGTACGAAGCGGCAAGGGCAGCAGCTTTTATGGGTTACAAGATGATCTGTGACTGGGAAAATATCCCAGTAACTTTAGATAAATCAAATGAGATCGAACGTTACACCGACCCAAGATGGAACGGCTACCTTGCCAATCTTTCGGTTTCGTTGTTCCATGAATTGTATGAAAGCCGGTTACCGGAGGACACAGAAAGATTTGAGTACCTTATGGGCCATGGTTTTCATGTTGATCCATTTACACCCCTAAAGGATGAGGTCACATACCATGTTTTGGCGAACACTCGTTATGCAGTTGAGGAAAACAATCGTGTACGGCTTTTTTCGGAACTTTCGAGGGGTGCATCGCTGTCTCCATCCCAACGTTCCTTTATCCTGATGGGCGAATTGATGTACCAATCCCATCATGCCTATACGCAATGTGGATTGGGCAGCAAGGCTACCGATTTCTTGGTGGATTTGTGCAGGAAGGTCGGAGTTGAAAAGGGAATTTACGGGGCCAAAATTACAGGTGGCGGTGCCGGTGGAACAGTTGCCATCCTAGCTGATAAAAACTCGAAAGAGATTGTTCAGAATATCTTTGACCAATATGCCGAAGCTGGTATGGGGGTGCCGTATCTTTTTGAGGAAAGTTCGGATGGGGCGGATGAGTTTGGGATTTTAAGGTGCTAATTAATTGAAAACAAGTTAAACACTTATGATATTTCGATCTAATAAATTGTAATACAATCGTTTAGATTAATATTAATTAAAATATTCTTCCATAATTTCCCTGAATTTATCCAAATTGATAACGTTTAATTGAGGAAAGTCTATAGTTTTGAGTAAATCGAAATGTTTATCATTGCTCACTAAATAATCACAATTACTTGAGAAGGCACAATCAACGAACTTATTATCATCTGGATCATTTACAATTAAATTGAATTTGAAGTAAATAATTGTAGGATGAACATTTTCTAGTTCCATTAATGTCCTGATCACGCCAACTGCGGTTTCAGGACTTAATTTTGCACCAATTATTTCCTCGTATTCAGATAGAATTTCATTAGATATGTATAAATCAATTCTTTTTTCCGTAATACATCGATAAATCCAATGGTATTTTGAATATTCAGAAATAGATACTAATAATACATTGGTATCCAATACAATACTTAAATGTTCTTTATGCTTCATCTAACCATTTATCCATTATGTCATTGGTGAGTTTTTTATCCTCCCACGCTTTATTGGCAAATTCAATGGACTTTCTGGCATAGAACTGAGCAAGCAAATCTTTAAGC
>CAIYPA010000348.1 GCA_903927965.1 uncultured Bacteroidia bacterium
AACAGCATAAGCCGTACTCAGATCTTTCTTTGCAATTAAAATATTGATTGAAATCTGAGATGTTAGAACAGAACTGATATTGATTCCTGCAACATGAAGCGCAGTGGTCACTTTTGCAAGAATTCCAGGTTTAGCTCCCACACCGGATCCTTTAAGTTTAAGAATCCCAAAATCTTCGCTATAGGTCACACTTTTTACTATTCCCTTTGTGACAATCTTTTCTGCACTAATAACAGAAAGTGGATTGTTTACATCCAATACACCATAAATATTAAAAATCCTAATGGGTATGTGAGGATCGCTTAAAGGTTCAACAGTCCGCGGGTGAAGGATCTTCGCACCAAAATAGGCCAACTCCGCAGCCTCATTATAGGTAAGCTTCTGTATCTGAATAGGATGTTCAACAATTTTAGGATCAGCACTTAAAAAACCATTCACATCTTTCCATATATCCAAAGATGACGCACCGATACAACGGGCAATGGCAGCAGCAGAATAATCACTACCGCCACGACCGAGCAACGTTGTTTTCCCTTCAGACGATATACCATAAAATCCGGGAACAACATAAATGATTTCTCCTGATAGTGATTCCCTCACCCGATTGGTTGATTTCACAAAATCAACAGATGCTGTTCCAAACTCCCCGTCAGTAATCAGACCAATGGTTTCTGGAAAAGCAACCTTAGCCTCAATTCCTTCATTATTGAGAATTCCGTTAAGAAAAACAGCGGAGATGCGCTCTCCAAAAGCCAAAACCTGGTCTTCGAGTGCCGGTGAAGCATCACCCGTAAGGGCAATTCCTTGAAGTAATTTACCCAGATCTTCCAATAAATGGTTGATCTCTGAAAGAATTTTATTCCTCAACTCGGAATCCTGAATATGCAATTCAAGTGTTTCCTTTTTTAAGCTATACAAATAGTTTATGGTTTTCGCAGAAACATGCTCATCATGACGTGCTTTTTCCAATGCTTCTATGAGGTAATTTGTTACACCAAAGAATGCTGATACAACAATTACGATGGGTTTATTATAATTTTTGACGACCTGAATTACCCGTCCGATATCTTCCTTACATTTAAGGTTTGATCCGCCGAATTTTACGACAGTTTTAGACATAATAAATTGATTAAATATTTGCAACTACTGAATTGTCCGATAGGACGTTGTTTTTTATGCCTCCAAACAGGTTTCAACCCGAATGAAGGCTATCGCATGAACATAGAAGTGGAAAGCATGAAAATTATAGAGCATAGCTGAACAGAAAAACATGGCTGTTCCCCCTTACCTTTTAGTCCGCTATAAAAACTCTTGTTGTTCATCCTGTAAAAATAATAAAATGAATTTTAAACCGATGCAAACATAGTATTCTGAACTTAAATTTCCAAATTTGAAGCTCTATTTATCTTTGACAAAAATGCCCTGGCCATTGTATTTCCGCGAAATTTGGCCCTTTCTGCAATCATCCCTTCAAAATAATCATCTACTGTTTGAGACCAAATGATCAACCATTGATCAAAATGGCTCTGGTTGATATTCAAACTAAAATGCATGGGAACTGGGTCACCAAAATAATCGGGACGACGTAGCAACACAGTATGCCAGAAACGGTAAAGTTTGCGATGGTGCATATCCCATTTTCCAGCAAGTCTTTTATTAAATATGGGTCCCAGATAAGGATCTTCCTGAACCTGAGCATAAAATTTATCGACAAGGAACTGCACATCTTTCAGTGTTGATATATCATTTTTCATTTGAAAACTATTTTTTCCAAATTTGACAATTTCTTGTAAAGCAATCAAGTTTTGAACAACTATATTTGAGCAATATTTAGATTAGTTTTAAAATTGCATATCAGACAAGGCCAAAATTGAATGAATTATCATGATAATAACTGACTTACAAGGAACTGTCAAATTATCCAACTCGGTTGAAATGCCCTATTTCGGGTTGGGAGTATTTAAAACCAAAGAAGGTACAGAAGTTGAAAATTCTGTTAAATGGGCCCTGGAAGCTGGTTACAGGCACATTGATACAGCTGCAATTTACCAAAATGAAAAAGGTGTTGGGAATGCGGTTAAGGCGAGTGGGATTCCTCGTAATGAGCTATTTATTACGACTAAAGCATGGAACGAGAACCAACGGCAGGGAACAGTCTTAAAAGGGTTTGAAGAGAGCCTGGATCTTTTACAAACGGAATATATTGACCTGTACCTCATTCACTGGCCAGTAAAAGGGAATTATGAGGTAACCTGGAAAATTATGGAGGAAATCTTCCGGTCAGGTCGAGCCCGTGCAATAGGTGTCAGTAATTTTCTTCAGCACCATCTTGAAGATATCTTTAAAATCTGCGACATTAAACCAATGGTCAACCAGGTGGAGTGCCACCCCTACCTTGTGCAACAATCATTGATCGATTTCTGTGACTTACACAATATCGTTTACGAAGCATGGAGCCCTATTATGCGTGGTGCAGTCAATGATATACCCCTTTTCCAGGAACTCTCAAAAAAGTATAAAAAGAATCCTGTTCAAATTGCACTTAGATGGGATCTGCAAAAAGGAATCGTCACAATTCCCAAATCAGTCCACAAAGAGCGGATTGTTTCCAACGCTGAACTATTTGATTTTGAAATCACAAATGAAGATATTCTGAGAATTGACAAACTTGACCGGAATGAGCGTTTCGGGTCTCATCCTGATACTTTTACATTCTGATTATAAGCCTATTTTGTGGTTCCACTTTCTTTTCTAGTTAATAGCCCCGTCAGATTAGTAATTAGAACTGTTCCTCCCCCCAGTACAATGAAGAGCTTATTCAAATTATCCAGTATCGATCTGTTTGCTATAAAAAGGAAAGACAACAATCCTACCATAAAAAGCACCAGAAAAAGCTTGTATCCTTGCCAGCTAGCACCTGTATCTCCAAGCTTCGCTTTAATCCGCAACTTTTCTTCAGGCGTAAACTTTAACAAAATATACTTCCTGAAGCTTTCATTCATAAAACGGATACTGCAACCTTTTACAACAAACAATCCTCTATTTATCAGCATGTTGACGACTCCTTTATTCTTTATATTAATGACCATGTCCTGGGCCATATCACTCATTACAAAAAGCTCCATGGGCGTACACGAATCCAGAATACTTTCATAGTACAGGCTGCCCAACTCCAATATTTTCTGACTTATCCGGTTTTTAAGGATAGCATGTGAGAGTTCCTTTGAGACCAGATACTCATAGAATTCCACTATTTCCGCAGAAAACCTTAAGAGATAAGTACTTGAATTCAGCTCATTACTGATAAAATCCGATATGTCTCCATTTTGATTTTTGATGAAATCAATGTCATTGTTTTTTCCCAAAGAAATGGGTTGATTTCTATTTTCAAGGTTAGAACCATCATAATTTTGAGGAACAAAAAACACATTTACTTTTGAAAGGATGGTTTTAAACTGTATAAACACCTGTTCCCAAGTTACAGGAGTTGTATCTGACTTAATACTCGCATTTTCGCTACTATTCGTATTGGCCTTGCCTTCAAGATAATCAAGAATTTTATAAGGAGAGATAGTGCAGTATATAAGGATCTGCTCTTTAAATTGGATTTTATCACAAATTAGGTTCATTTGTAAAATCCAGTCAGATGAAAAATAATAATTTTCGGCAAAATTTTCAATTAGAATCAATTCCTTTTTATCAAGCAAAGCATCCCTGTCACTTTTCATTTCCTGACCCACAACACCTATGATATGTGTTTCAAATTTTTGATCAAGCAGTTTTCTAATCAATCCGAACTTATTTTCAAATGAGGAGCCAATGACCATAAGTGACTGTCCTGAATTGATCTGAGCACAAATCCTGTTCCCAAAATTACATTCAGTGTGCATTTCAAGAATTGAAATACCAAACATCCGCCTAATGCCGAATCGAACAAGAAGGTATATGCAATAAAAAACAACAAATAAAAGTAACATGAAAAGGAGGTCAAACATTTGAAATAATGCCAATTGATTGATTTCCCTTTCAGAACCAAATGGATTGAAGATATGTGGCTGATGATAAATTGAATTTACCCTATATGTATTAATCATCTTTGAATCTGTTAAAGAAGGTGATAAGTAATCAAAAACGATAGTATCATTTTTTGATTGCCAGACTTGATTTTTATTCCGAAAACTTTCTTCCTCCAGGTATTTGGTTTCGACTGAAATATCATCATACATCGGTCTGAAAAAGTCGACAATGCCCTCAAAGTCATTGTTAAAATTAACAGAATAATTTTCCGACAGGTTCAATTTGGAATCAACTTTTGGGATAATTTGTGGTCCAACAAAACTTTTGAAAGTTGTACCTGTGAATTGTGAATATATACCCAGTGCAACTCTTTCGTCATAAATACGGCTAACAGACGGATTAAGTTTGTGATTGTGCTCCATAAGTTTGTAATAATTCCGAAGTTGCAGGTTTCGTTTATCATATTGTCTTACCAATTCCAATTGATCGTGTTTGATTCCCCTGATCAATTCATGGTTGATCGATGCCTCAAAAATCTTTACTGAAGGCACAACGCTGAAAGTAAAAATCAATCCCGACAAATACAAAAGATAAAAAGTGACAGTATATGGTTTGTAAATTAGGGTAAACCCTCTTTTAAGTATAAAAAAGCATATCATTGATAACGCAATAATGAAGCTTTCAAATATTAATAGTCTATTGAAATCCGTATGATCAACTATTCCCAATGAGCTAAAATTCAACCCAATAAGTAAAATTATATTAATTAAAGCAAAGAGATTGCGGCTTTGGGATTTTATGGAGAATCCGTTTATTGCATAAATTGAATAAGGGATAACGAATAAAGTCATAACAATTCCAAAGAGAAGAGGATTCATCATATTGATTGGACTTACAACCATTAGATAGAATATGGCAATCAATAACAGCCAAATACTCAGCACTAAATATACCTTATTGTATTTTTCCCGAACATTAAAAAACTCCAATACCTGGTTTTTCAATGTCGATTTCCGAAACAGCCGTTTACAAAAAATAAAAGTGAAAATCAAACCAATTAAGAAAGTAGTTAGTGACGTAGCAACCAGGAGCGTACTTACAAGAGATTGTATTTGATAAGCATATTCCCTTTTCTTATCAAACATTGTCACAAGGTACAAGGGAATAGGAGAAAGGGGGACGATGCGGATCCGGTATGGATCATCATAATAATTTACATCCAATGTCTTTACTGCATTTGAAAAAATAGCTGCCGAAATAGCTTTATCCTGATTGCATTCGCTGATTAGATTCTCCTGCATATTCCGTTGTTTGTCAGAATGAAACCACACTGTACCATTTTCATCAATAATACAAAATTTATAATCATGAGGTAATAGTGGTTCGATTATAGAATAAAACCTGCCGGTTATTGCGATGACAGTATTGTTCAGTTCAGACTTTTTAGACAAAGCAACTTTGCTAACCCCACTTGTCACAGATACGATTGATTCCATCCTAAATCTGCGCTTTTCGTCTTTAGGAAGTTGCCAATCATCTGGTGTCTTAAAATAATCACGGTTTGCCAACTTTGAAGCTTTCTCCTTAACCGAAAATGGTGATAATATTCCAATCTGATACCCTGTTGAATCCAACCAGAATGAATAGTCAAAATAGGGGTAATAGGAGGGCTTATGTGGATTCGCCATTAAAATATCGGCGCTCGAAGGAATTGGGGCTCCAGATCTATAGGCTATTGAATCATAATAACATAGTTGATTATATACACTGTTTATCTCCGCATTAAGCGAATTATTTATTTCATTTGACAAATCTTGCAATCTCGTTTCATTTTGCCGGTCATACCAAAAAGCATTTGACACAAATAGAATAAACCAAAAAGTAAATCCCGTAATCAAATATAGCGAAATCCCGAAATTGATCAAAGTACTGGAGGACAATTGCTCAGTTGGTGACATCACCTTAAGTTTAATAAACGGTAATCCAAGGATGATCATGCCAAGGATCATCAACATTAAAATAACGATCCAGGGTGCCATAGCCCTTTTTGCTTGATTTATCTTTTCTTTCTCTACCAGGCCACATACATACCATGTTTTATTTTCAACTTGCACCTGGCATACAAACATCTTGTATTGGTTGCTGGAAATATTTATTTCATAAGAAGTAACACCATTGATTGAACCGAGTCCCGCCTTTGATATTGTTGAAAGATTAATGATACCATTTAAGTTCTCATTTGTAATGGTGTTTTCGCTTCCTGTCGGCTGGCTTTTTTCAGAATTAATAAATGTCAGGACCGGTTTTCCAGGAAGTGTTGTAAAGACGACATTATTATCGATAATAAGAATATACTGGCTGAAAATTTCACGTTGCACAAAACCAGACATCAATGAGTTATATTGTGCTTTAAATTCGATAGCCATATTCTTCCCGGTATCGGCTTTATTTGCAATATTCAGATTAAAGGTTAAAAAATCTGGTTTAGCTTCGGATTTGACGTTATTAATTAAATCCGCCTTGTATATTTTCCCATTTGGTCTAATTTCGGATTTAACAAATTCAAGGTCAGTATTAAAATAGCTAAGGTCCTTTTTATCCTCCAGCATCTTACTAATATCTTCTATGGTTGAATTCTTCCGATTTTGGGACAAGTCCAAAAGATGCCTGACATATTCCTTTGAATTTGTCTCCATAGATTGAACTTTCAGATTTAAGTCTTTGCTCAATTGTTCAAGTATCCGGGATTTCGTTCGAATAATATGAGCTTCCTTGCTATTCGTATATACCTCAATATAAATGTAATAACCGATCGCAAAAAGGAGCAGGGTGGCAAAAACTATAAACAAATTAAGGTTCAATTGTTTGCTCTTCATATTATGAGGTATTAGAATACTTTTAAACTTTCATTATTGAACAAAGGAAAATACTGCATAAAGAATCCAATCGATATTATGCTTAATTTCAAGCAAATATAACGATTTTCGTAAATTCCCAAGTATCCGGGAAAAATCATTCGTGAAATGATTCAAAAAAGATATTTTTAGCAAAAATAATTAAATCAAATTTTGCATTTATGAAAAGAATTTTGACAGTAAGCCTATTCATCTTTTTTGCAGTCTCTGTTTCAGCGCAAAAAGAGAGGAAAGATATTGGAGATCAATACAAATGGGACTTAACCCACTTATTTTTAAATGACAAATCCTGGGAGGAAGCTAAAAATAAAGTAGTAGCTGAAATGCCCGGAATTGATAAGTTCAAGGGCAAACTTACCAAGTCCTCAGCCGATCTTCTTGCCTGCCTTGAGTTTTCAACCAAACTGGATAAAGAGGCTTCCCTGCTATTTATTTATGCGAGCTTGAATAGCGACCAGGATACCCGTGACATGAAATACATGGCGATGCAACAAAGCCTTCAACAAATTTTCACGGCTTATGCGACAAAAACTGCATTCATTGAACCTGAACTTTTATCAGTTGATTGGAAAACAATTGAAACTTTTATTAAAGCTGAAAAAGGTCTCAAAGTTTATGAAAAGGATTTGTATGATTTGTTTAAAAAGAAAGAACATACTTTATCAGAACCAGAGGAGCGGATCATTGCCAGGTCATCAATGATTTCGGGTGTGGCGAATACCATTTATGGAACGTTTAAAGATGCTGAGATGCCTTCTCCTGAGATTACCCTAAGCAATGGAGAAAAAATAAAATTAACAATATCTGCCTTTAATAAGTTAAGGACTTCCCCTGTCAGGGCAGATCGCCAAATCGCATTTGAAGCTTATTGCAACAATTTCAATAATTTCAAAGCAACCTATGGGCAAATGCTATATGGAAATGTCAAGGAGCATATCTTTAGGGCACAAACCCGTAAATACAGCTCTGCGATTGAAGCTTCCTTATCACCGAAGGACATACCTGTAGCTGTATATCAAAGCCTGATTGACAATGTCAATAAAAACCTCCCCTCCTTTCATCGTTACCTCAATATCAAGAAAAGAATGTTGGGAGTAGACACATTAAAATACCTTGATTTGTACACATCGGTTGTAAAAGATGTCGATTTAAAATACAATTACGAAGAGGCAGGCAAAATTATTTTGGAAGCTCTTGCCCCCCTCGGCTCTGATTATACAAAAACGATAAAGAAAGCAATTGAAGAACGGTGGATAGATGTTTTCCCAGCCCAGGGTAAACGTTCGGGAGCGTACTCAAATGGAGGAGCTTTTGATATTCATCCATATATTCTTTTGAATTTCAATGAGTCCTATTCAGATGTAAGCACATTGGCCCATGAATTGGGACACACCATGCAAAGTTATTTGTCCAATAAGAATCAACCCTATCCAAAAGCCCAATACACTACTTTTGTTGCTGAAGTTGCTTCGACATTTAACGAGGTTTTATTGTTCAATTATATGATCAAGAATGTCAAAAATGAAGACGTAAAACTCTCATTGTTAATGAATTGGCTGGATGGTTTTAAAGGGACCCTATTCCGTCAGACTCAGTTCGCCGAGTTTGAGAAAAAAATCCACGAGGAGGTAGAAAATGGGAAACCGCTCACTGGAGACCATCTTTCGGAACTTTATAAGGATATCCTTATAAAATATTACGGTCACGATCAAAACGTTTGTTATATTGATGATTACCTCAAAATCGAATGGGCTACTATTCCCCATTTCTATATGAATTATTATGTATATCAGTATAGTACGTCGTTTACTGCTTCAATTTCCCTTGCAGAAAGAGTACTGAACAAGGAACCGGGGGCACTTGATAAGTATATTAAATTCCTCTCCTCCGGTGGATCCGAATACCCCATCGAACTTCTTAAAAGTGCCGGTGTCGATATGACCACATCATCGCCCTTTGAGAAAACGATGCAGGCAATGAATAAGGTAATGGATGAAATTGAAACAATATTGAATAAGAGCGATAAGGAAAAAAGAAATAAAGAAATGAAAAGAGCGGTTACCAAAGAAAACCGCTCTTTTTAAATGTTATTACTTTAAAAACTGAATAATTCAGTTAAACATTAAACCTGAAATGCATGATATCGCTATCCTGCACAACATATTCTTTGCCTTCAACAAATACCTTTCCAACTTCGCGACAAGCAGCCTCTGAACCGAGTTTGACGTAATCATCGTATTTGATCACTTCGGCACGAATGAAACCTTTTTCAAAATCGCTATGAATGATTCCTGCCGCTTTTGGCGCTTTTATTCCCTTGACGAATGTCCAAGCCCGGCTTTCGTCGGCACCTGTAGTAAAATAAGTCTGAAGATTAAGTAGTTTATAAGCTGAATGAATCAGTTTATTAACACCAGGTTCGTCTAGTCCCAGGTCCTCAAGGAACATTTGTTTTTCCTCATAACTTTCCAAACCGGCAATATCGGCTTCAGTTGCAGCAGCAATGATCAATATTTCAGCCTTTTCACCTAATACAGACTTTTTAAATTGCTCGGTATATTTATTTCCTTTAGCGGCAGAAGCCTCCTCAACATTGCAAACGTACAAGACTGGTTTCTTTGTCAATAGAAAAAAATCGTGGATGAGTGACTCTTCGTCATCGGTAAGTTCCAATGTCCTGGCACTTTTCCCAGTTACCAATACAGATTTAAGGCGTTCTGCAATGGCAACTGTTTTTTGTGCTATTTTGTCATTTCCAACCTTGGCTTGTTTTTGAAGTTTGGCAATCCGGTTTTCGACGGTTTCAAGATCCTTCAATTGTAGTTCTATATCAATCACCTCTTTGTCCCTGACAGGATTGATCGACCCATCAACATGGATAATGTTGTCATTATCGAAACAACGGATAACATGAATAATGGCATCAACCTCACGAATATTAGCAAGAAACTGATTTCCAAGCCCTTCACCCTTACTAGCCCCTTTTACCAAACCAGCAATATCCACAATTTCCACGGTTGTAGGGACAACCCTTTTCGGTTTATCGATTTCTGCCAGTTTGATCAATCTTTTGTCGGGAACTGTAATCACACCTACATTGGGTTCGATTGTGCAAAAAGGAAAATTCGCAGCCTGAGCTTTTGCATTCGACAGGCAATTAAAAAGCGTCGATTTTCCAACATTTGGAAGCCCAACTATTCCACACTGTAAAGCCATTATAAATTCAATTTATTTTTGTGTCGCAAAATTACTAATTTAGCTGAGAAAATAAGGCTACGGATCTTCGGATGAACACTTGTTTTATTTTGGTATTTAACGGATTAATTAATCAAGAAAAATTATTTACAACATGAGAAAAATTTTATTGGTTATACTGGTTATAAATGGTTTATACTTTAATGGCTACACCCAGGACTTGATTATCAAGACAACTAAAGACACGATCGTTTGCCTGATCAAAGAAATCGGGGATGATGAAATAAAATATACACAGCAAGGTTTTCGTGGGGATGTCATCTTTGGTATTGATAAAAACAAAGTCAGCAAGATAATATTCAGTGATAAAAAGGAACTCTCCTTTCAGAATTCAATGGAAGACCCATCAAAATACATGGTACAGCATAAAAATGCCATAAAGTTTGGGTTTTTATCGCCTCTAATGGGTGCGACTAGTTTTTCATATGAACACTCCCTGAAACCGGGTAGCAGTATTGAGGGTACCTTAGGTATAATTGGTCTAGGAGTGGATATGACTGGGAACAATGCAAGTGGCATTTACATGAAATTTGGATATAAATTTATTAAAAGCCCCGATTTTTACCTCAAAGGTATGCAATATGCCCATTTATTAAAAGGATCCTATATTAGGCCTGAAATTTCATTTGTGACTTATAAATCAGAATCCGGCAATAGATACGATTACAACGGTGTGCTTATGACTAACAGTAAATCCGTAGGAAGTAGCACGATGTTTGCGGTTATGATAAACCTGGGAAAACAATGGGTCTTTCAGGACAGATTTTTATTTGATTGGTTTGTTGGATTTGGATATGGGTTTGGGAATAGCCATAATGATGATATTTACCACTTTGCATTTGAGGGAGGGTCATCAGGCTCTTCATTTGCTGCAACATCAGGCTTCAGAATCGGAATTCTTTTTTAAAATTTATTGGATATTTAAACTATTTTTTGATTATCACGTCTGAAATGCAAAATATCTTTAATTGCTTGTCACATTAATGGATTTAAACGAAAAGGAGCTAATTGCCAATCTAAAATCTTCTGGGAAAAAAGAGGGTGCATTTCAGGTTCTGGTAAAGACTTATCAGGAACGATTGTATTGGCATATCCGAAAAATCGTTATGAACCATGATGATACCGATGATATATTACAGAACGTTTATATTAAGGTGTGGAAAAATGTTGAGGGATTCAGGGAGGATTCCACCCTTTTTACATGGCTTTTCAGGATTGCGACAAATGAGTCGTTAAGTTTTTTACAAAAGCAGAGGAGGCATTCTGTTTTTTCGATGAACGAGATAAGCGAATACCTTGCAGATTCACTGGAGTCGGATGTCTATTTTGATGGAGATGAAATACAAAAGAAACTTCAGTTGGCGATTACAAAACTACCTGAAAAACAAAGAATTGTGTTTAATATGAAATATTTTGATGAAATGAAATATGAACAAATGTCGCAAATACTACAAACATCTGTAGGGGCCTTAAAAGCTTCCTTTCACTTTGCGGTAAAGAAAATAGAGGAATTTCTTGAGGAAGATCATAAAAAGTGATTAAACTATTTTCAATCATGAATGTCAAATGAAAGCGATGAAAGAACAAGACGAAAATATAGAAAATCCGTTGGGAAAACTTAATAAGGAACATCCATTTTACGTTCCTGAAAATTACTTTGAAACTTTTGCTGACCGGCTAAAGTCCAGAATAGAGGATGAAGAAAAGTCGGGTAGAAAAAAAACATTGTACTTTTACTTGAAACCAGCATTGTCAATAGCAGCGAGTATCGCTCTTATTGTGCTTTTGATAAATGTTCCACTCACGAAATTTCCCCCTTCAAATCAAGGTTATCTTTCTCAAAACCAGCCAAGTAAAGATTCAGTAGATTCTGATGGGGTCATTCCGGTAGAATTGATCACATATTTTACAGAAGGACAATTCCTTTCTGCAGTTTCCGAAATGAACGAACTTGATAAACGGAAATTGTCACCTGATTCCCTCGGTGATTATATTGCGGCTAATTACAATGATTATGAGATAATTGCAAATAATTAATTTAGATATGAAAACCCTATTAATTTTAATCGTTTTGAGCCTCGTTTCAATTACGGGTATAGCTCAACGACAATTCGACCCTCAAACGATCGAGTTGATAAAGACTAAAAAGATTGCTTTTTTGACGGAAGCCATCGGGTTGAGTTCACAAGAAGCCCAGAAATTCTGGCCAGTTTACAATGAACTCGAAAAAGAACGTTTCGCGATTATTGACAAGAAAAGGGAGCTTGAAGAGAAAAGTGCGACACCAAAACCAGGAATGACAGAGGCTGACTACAGGAAATTGGCCAATGAGATTGCTGCAACCCATGCTAAGGAAGGTCACCTGATCGAGGATTACAATTTGAAATTTTTAAATATCCTTCCTGCTGAAAAGGTTGTAAAATTGTATGTGGCAGAAGGAAAATTCAGGGGATATTTAATGCACGAATATCGGAAAGAACAAGAAAATAAAGAAAAAGACAAAAAATAGGTTCGTTTTAGGTTAGTAAATGTAGTTTTGGTAAGAGGTTGTCCTAAACATCTGTTTAATGACAACCTCTTTTTTAGTTCTCAATATTAATTTGAAATTCAACGATAACTTATTTCATGAATCCATTTTTTTTGTGTTTACTTTGATCATCTTGTTTTCAACAAATACCAGGAGATATTTATTTTGTTTCAACCAGCTATTAAAGAAATTTCAAAATTGGCTATTGCAATAAAAATCAACCTGATCAGAGAACACTTAAAAAATTGCCGTCATTAAAATATTCCGTGAAAAATTGCCTTTCACTCTTCGTTTGCACCTTGGCAATTCCAACACTATACGAATTCAACATAAGTTATTGTATTTGTAATTGTATAAACATTTTAGTGCCTATATTTGAGGCTTTAAGAATCAAAAAAAGCAGTAAAGTACAAGGTTTTCAACCTGTATTTTACTGCTTTAAATTTAATGACCTTAACCACAAGGCACTTTTTCAATGCCCTTAACAAATGATGAAGATTATTTTAAACTAAATATTCCAAACTATCAATTGAATAGGTATTTAATACCAAACATCATTTGCCATCTTGACCCAAGACCTGTTGAGTTTTGGTATGGTTGAGTAAATGGAGTTGTACCTGTTTGGAATGGAAATGAGAATGAAGGAGTTTTACCATCAGCAGCTAAACCTTCATATTTAAGGATGTTTGTTGCTGTTGGAATTTTAACTACACCCCAATCCCTATTGATAAAGTTTCCAGCATTAATCAAGTCTAATGAAAATTTAACAGCGTGAGATTCTTTACCAAATTTAAGTTTTACATCTTGTGTTATATTTAAATCCAATTTACTAAAGTAGGGTGTTACAGCTGCATTTCTTTTTGCGTATTCTCCTCTATGTGTATTTAAGTAAGTTGAATTAGAAATCAAAGCATCAACCTGTGACCAGATTTGAGCTGCTGTTCTTGTGTCAGTTACACCGGTTGTGCCTGTTCCTAAACCGCCTGAACCAACTTTTACCAAGTTAATATCAGATTGAGTTTTTGGAATGTAAATCAAGTCATTACCACTATTACCATCACCATTCAAGTCACCATTGTAAACATAAGAACTCACACCGTTATTTGCCAATTCATAGATTGCTCCGAATGTTGTTGAAAGATATTTCCCTTCATTTAATTTATAAGCAAAGTTGGCAATAATTCTGTTTGGTTGATAATAAGATGCATAGCCCAAATTAGCGGCATTGGGATCCTGATTGGCAACTGTAGCCGCACTCCATAATGAAGATGCTGTTGAACCACCCTCTGCAGTATTCTTAGATACAGAACGAGTGTAAGCTACACCATATGATAAATTTTCAGTATTTCGTTGAATTTTAAAAGTTAAAGTGTAAACAAAACCCTGATTCGTATTGCTCATTAATATTGCATTGCCAATATTAGGATTTGCCAATGTTGAACCATAATAGTATTTATTGGTATTTGCAACAGAAGTTAAGAAACGTGTTCTGGCATCAACACCACCTAAACTAAACCCATTTGATTCATTTAAGTTTACATTGGAATAATAAACTGCATTAATATCCTTTGTATAAGTATATTCTGCTCCAAAAAGCCATCCACCATTTAATCTCTTATCAATTGCCAAAGATGACTTCCATGCTGTAGGATATTTAAAATTATTCGCAACCAAAGCAGTACTGTATGAAGTGTTTGGCGCACCTGCTGTTGGTCTGTAAACATTAGGATCAGCATTAAATGCTTTGTTGGCGACAGTAAAGGATCCAAATTGAATACCATTATTCGAAGCCTGGTTAGAAATCCAAACAAAAGGTGGAGGTCCTGCAAAAATTCCTGTACCACCTCTAACTTGCAATGTTTTATCACCTTTGGGATTCCAGTTGAAGCCTAACCTCGGTGAAATAATAACATTGTTCATTGGTGCGTCACCAATATTATAGGTTACGCCATCTTTGAATGTTAATGCGTCAAAGTAAGGATTATCAGTCATTGCTTGTTTGTAGAAAGTCTCATCAATTCTCAAGCCATAAGTAAAAGTAAAGTTATTTGTCACTTTCCATTTATCTTGTACGAATTGGGACAACTCTGTTGAACCAGCATACGCCCAAGGAAAGTCCCCGCCAGGTAATGCTGAATACTGCAAGTAATATGATTTTGCATTTGCAAGCCCATTTTTGGCTGAATTATAGAAATCGGTTAAACTATTGAATTGGTAGACTCCTTGATAGCCAGGTGCAAATGCGTTTTGATATTTTTTAAGTGAATTTTGAGTTCCAACAGTAATTTCATGCGCTCCTTTATAGAAAGTTAAGATGTCATTCAATTGGTAAACATTGGTATTCAATTTATTGTTGTAGGTGTACATCTCATAACCAAAAGATGTATAAATGTTGCCATTGTTTAAAATATCAACCAACGGTAATGCATCATTGGTAGAGTGAGGTGAACGGAAGTCTCTTAATGCCGTAAACCCAATTTGTAATTTGTTTGACAACTTATTGCTGAAACGGGTATTCAACTCAGCAATTAAAATGTTAAAATTGTTGTTAATTACATAACCACTACCGTAGAAAGGCATCGAATAAGTACCTGGTTGCCCGCCTGTTACTTGTCCACTGCCAGGTCTTGATGTTGATGCAAACTGGTCAGCAAACGATTTTAAGTAATTGTACTTTAATGTAAAAGTGTTCTTGGCATTGATATTCCAATCCAATTTTGCAGTAATCTTGTCGGAATAAGTTTTGAAGGTGTAACCTTGAAATGCTCCGGGGTCATATCCAAATTTTGTATTTAAGAAACTAGACAAAGCAGTTAGCGTATCTGCATTTGCTTGAGAATAGTTTCCTCCGGCAGCGTGAGAAGCGTCAGACGGCAGCATTGAAGTTGCAGGGGCGTCTTGCCTTACCTGTTCGGCACTTACAAAAAAGAACAATTTGTTTTCAATAATTGGTCCGCCAATACTAAATCCTTTAATCTTATAATTAAAAGGTGTTTTTACAACTGTCGTAGGTCCAACTTTATAACCTAAATAATTTTCATTTCTTGAATATTGATAAATGCTACCTTTAAAGGTATTTGTACCACTTTTGGTTACGGTATTAATACCTGCTCCGGCAAACCCACCTTGCTTAACATCGTATGGCGATACGTTAACTTGAATTTCTTCAATAGCGTCCAATGAAATTGGTTGTGCTGCTGTTTGTCCTCCGAGGATAGATGATAATCCAAATGAATTATTAAAATTGGCACCATCGACTGTCATGTTATTGTATTGGTTACTTCTACCCCCTACATTCAATCCGTTTGAGGTTGGCTCCAATTTTACAAAATCCTGAATTGAACGGTTAATTGTTGGTAAACGATCAACTTGGGTTCTGGTAATCAACTCCTGCGAACCCATTCTTGAACTATTGAAATTCTTGTCATTTGAAGACTTGACAACAATTTCACCCAATAGTGTATTTGCATCACTTAGTGAAAAGTCTTCTTTGAACGTCTGACCCAAATTCAAAAATATATCGCTTCTTGTTTCTGGTTTGTACCCTACAAAAGTAGTTGTCAAAGTATATGGTCCACCAATTTTCAAGTTTGGCAAATTGTAACGACCATCACTTCGAGTGGTAGTCATGTACTTGGTGCCGGTTGGAACATGAACAGCAGTTATGATAACATTTGGCATCGGAGATTTACCCTCTGTTATTGTGCCTGAAATTTCAGAGGTGGTTTCCTGAGCTTTTGCTACAAAGGAATACGATAGTAAAATAGCCATCACAAGAAATAATACTTTCTTAAATTTAAAAAGTGGGGGCCACATGAACCTGTTAAAGTTGATTTTCATAAAAGACATTTTTAATTATTACTAAATTGACAATAAGATTTCTTTTTTTGCAACTGTTTAATTTAACATTTTTTAAACAGTTTTAATAATCGCTAAAAATAGAATTTCTTTATTCTTATTTTCCGATTTTCATATTACAATAACATTAAATTTTTGTTTCGAGTTCCATTTAATTGATATTTGCCGTATAACTCTGAAGCTCTCTTCAGAAAATCGAGAAAGAGCCTCAGTGTCAAGAATCCGATATGATTTTGCTCAGAAGACAATAACTTTTTAATTAAATAGCGAATTTAGTCCATTTGAATTAACCATTTTCTGTTCCCCTGTTTCCATGTTTTTAATTGTGACCTTTCCGTTATTCATCTCATTTTCACCAATTATGGCTACATATTTTACACCTTTCCTGTTTGCATAATTCATCTGCTTTTTAATTTTATCTGCATCAGGGTACATCTCACAACTTATACCTGCAGACCTCAGTTGAGAAAGGATTGGAAGACAATACAATTGCTCCTTTTCTCCGAAATTTACAAATAACAACTGTGTAGTTGTTGTTGCATCTTCCGGAAAAAGATTAAGTTGCGACATTACATCATAAATCCTGTCGGCACCAAATGAGATTCCAACTCCAGAAACTCCTTGTAAACCAAAAATCCCGGTAAGGTCATCATAACGACCTCCACCTGTAATTGAACCGATTTGAACCTCTTTCGATTTTACTTCAAAAATTGCACCTGTGTAGTAATTCAGTCCACGCGCAAGGGTTAGGTCAAGTTCAATTTCAGTTTCAAGCGACAAGGCTTTTAATATGCCCAAAACATAACGCATTTCGGAGATCCCTTTCATTCCGATAGATGAATTCGCAATTACGTTTTCAATCTGCATGAGTTTTTCATCATTATTTCCACTCAATTGAAGGATCGGCTGAAGCTGATTTACTGCATCAACCGGAATGCCATTCTGAAGTAACTCTTCGTTGACTTTCTCCAATCCAATTTTATCCAGTTTGTCTATTGCAACAGTAATATCCACAATCCTTTCCGCCTCTCCAATCGTTTCAGCAATCCCAGCCAGAATTTTGCGGTTATTTATTTTTACAACTACTTTAATCCCAAGTTTCTGGTAAACCTGATCTACGATCTGGATCAATTCAACCTCATTCATGAGCGAATCGGAACCGATGACATCCACATCACATTGATAAAATTCACGATACCTTCCCTTTTGGGGCCGGTCGGCACGCCAAACCGGCTGTATCTGATACCTTTTGAAAGGGAAAACTATATCATTCTGATATTGAACTACATACCTGGCAAATGGAACGGTAAGATCGTATCTCAAGCCCTTTTCGGAAATTTTTGACGTGAGCTTTGAACTATTCGACTGATTTATTTCTACAGGATTTATATTCGATAGATAATCACCTGAATTTAAAATTTTGAAAAGAAGCTTATCCCCCTCTTCGCCATATTTTCCCATAAGGGTGGAAAGGTTTTCCATTGCCGGGGTTTCAATTTGCTGAAATCCGAAGAGCTTAAAAACGCCCTTTATGGTATCGAAAATATAATTTCGCTTCGCCATCTCGGAGGGTGAGAAGTCGCGGGTCCCTTTGGGGATTGAGGGTTTTTGTGCCATAGTCAAAATTCCTTTTTATAAGAGTCGCAAAAATAGGGAAATAATCAATAAAGAAAGGCTGCCATTTTGAAGCGGCAGCCTTAGATTAAAGTTAACAATTCTTTTTAGTTGAATATGTAACGGAGTCCAATCTGAATCCCGTAAGTTCCGGCAACAGATGTCGGATCTTTGAAAGATGATTTTACATATTCTCCATTTATTTTCTGCATAGAAACCTTTAACATTCCTGTAGTAGCATCCTTTCCAACAACGGTCAAAGGCGAACCGGATACAAGGCTCTGCGAAAGGCCCCAACTTGAGTTCAACAGGTTAGAAAAGTTGACCACATCAACTGAGAATTGCAATTTATTGGTACTGGCACCAAATTTCATTTTAAATTCCTGCATTAACCTTACGTCAAAACGACTGTTCCAGGGAAGATATGCACCATAACGCTTCATGAATTCACCAGCATGTTTGGAAAGATAGGGATCCTGTTGGGCAAATGCGAAATACGCATCGGCATCAGCTTGTGTACTCCATAAAAGTTCGTTCTGGTTCTTAGGAATATACATTAACTCATGAGTTGAACTACCATCTTTGTTCATATCACCAAAATAAAGGTATGAATACGCACCCCCTTTATAACCTGTATAAAATACTGAGATAGTTGTTGATGCCAAATGATTTGCATAATCAAGTGAGTAATTCACTTCACCAATTACCCTGTGAGGAGTGTTATTGGAAGTTAATCCTGTTTCCTCATCATTCAAGGAATTTGTAATCTGACGATATTGCCATGCTGAAAAAGGGTCAGAACCTGTTTTACCTGTAACCTCATGTCCCATACTGCGGGAATAGCCAACCATTCCTGTAAAGCCGGCAATTTTAGGCAAATCCAATTGTGCCGACAGTGTCAAACCATCACCTTTTTTGGTGTTGCGCATGATCACAACATTCTGGAAAGTAGTATTGTAATATTTGGTTGCATTTGTACTATTTGACCAATAAGGCCGGTTGTAAGGGCCTTCCTTAATTGTAGAGGCAGCATCATTCATATTGATGTTATCAAACCAGATGGAATTGATATCTTTAGTATAGATAGCATCCACTGACAATCGCATATCCTTGGGAAGTTTGATATCAGCACCAATGCTTGTACGCCAAACCTGAGGTAATTTGAAATTTTTATCGATTGCTGCAATTTTTCCTCCAATTACGTTTTTCTGCGGGAAAATATCGGCAATGGCTGTATTTGACAATAATTTTGAAGCATCTGCTTCAAATGGGATCCTGGCCAATTGCGCCTGACTAGCAGTCCCACCATTCTGGCTAACGACAAACTGATATTGTAACATACCACTATTGGTTGGTTGATTTGTAAACCATACAAAAGGAATCCGCCCGGTGAAAACACCAGTACCACCACGAATTTTCAGCGATTTATCGCCATAAACATCCCAGTTAAATCCCAATCTCGGTGACCATAAAACCTTAACGGTTGGCCAGGAAGATAAATCAACTTTTTCGGGTACCAATGCCGATTCCCATGACCTGAACTTCTGTCCATCAAGTCCTGGATTAGCAACTGCTCCGCTCAAGTACATTGGAATGTCAATACGAAGACCCGCAGTCACTTTTAAATTGTCAAGTGCATTCCATTCATCCTGAATATATGAAGAAAATTGACCAAAAGACAGTTTAGCAGCAGGATCTGTATAGCCATTGATTGGATAAGTGTATGCAAAAGCGATTGGGTCATAACTTGTACTAAATGCTTTGTTTGAACCATCTGTATTCAAACCATCTCCATTGACGTAAGATTTAAAGGAGGCCATATCTTTAAATCTGTAATATCCAGAACCCTGACGAAGATAACTATTGGCAAAATATTGATTTTCATAGGATAAACCAAAAGTTAAAGTATGTTTATCCATTGAGTAGGTAGCGTTATCAGTAAGAATAAGGGTATTGTTCTGTACGTTATTCATCCACGAAAACAATTCATAACCAGCAGACATATAGACAGTTCCAACTGTAGGGTCACCCGACATGATGTCGATAAACGGGAAAGTACTGCTCTTTGATGAACGTGGCTGACTATAGTTGGTATAAGCCACCAACAATTTATTCTGGATTCCCCTAAAATGACTGTTCAACTCCGCGGTTAAAGAGTTAAGCGTACTGGTATTGGAATACTGAGAATTTTCAAACGACATACCACCAAGTAATGAATGTCGTCCATATCCTGTACTTGAGTTGATTGACGGAGAAGCATCGCCACTGTTGCTTGGTCTGAATATGGCAGAGCTTTTTGAATAGTTATAGCGAATCGTAAATTTATTGTTCCTGTCAATGTTCCAGTCTAATTTAGCAAGAAATTTATCATTTTTCTCATTGTCCCCACCCCAATTTTCATACCTACCAGTCTCATAACCGAACTTAGTTTTCAAAAAAGAAGAGAAATCCTGTAAATCAGATGCTGCAACTCTTGTATTTACATTTGGATCAGTTGAAGTTGTACCTGCAGCATTAGGGTTGGCGAGAATTGTATTTCCAGGAGTAAGAGTGTTTTCTGATTCCCCACTCAGGAAAAAGAAAAGTTTGTTTTTAATAATAGGACCGCCTACATTAAAACCAAAAACTTTCTTTGAAGACTGAGAAACAGTCAGTTCAGTGTCGCGAACTTTTTTGCCGTTAAAGCTCTGGTCGCGGTAATATGTATAACCCGAACCCTTTATTGTATTTGTTCCACTCTTTGTAACTGCATTAATGCCTGCACCTGTAAAGTTAGATTGTGTAACATCATATGGGGCAACAGCAACCTGAATTTCTTCAATTGCGTCCATTGATATTGGTTCACCTGAAACGCCCGGCATGTTGCCACCCGAAAGGCCAAAGTTATTGTTGAAATTGGCACCATCAACGGTTACATTGGTCATGTAGGATTCACGGCCAACAAAAGAACCACTCCCGGTCGCAAATGGAGATAGTTTGGTGTAATCATTTAAGCTTCTGTTCATGGAAGGAATCAACTCCATATTGCGTGAATTGATATTGGTAGCAGCACCTGTCTTCTCAGTCGAGAAAGCAGATGGCTTCATTCCGACTACTGTTACTTCCGCAACTTCGGTCGTGCTTTCCTTGAGGTTCACATTAAGAATAAAAGTTTCACCCAGTGAAAGGTTGATTTCAGAGTAAGTTGATTTGGCGTAGCCCACAAATGAAATTTCCACCTTATAAGGCCCCCCGGTACGCATCCCTTGTAAAGAAAAGCGGCCATCTGAATTGGTTATCGTTCCATATTGTGTTCCGGATGGAACATGCACAACAGAAATTGCTGCACCTGGAAGGCTTTCATTGTTCCCTGTGATCCTTCCACTAATTCCCGAAGTTGTCACTTGAGCAAGTGAGGAAAAAACCATTCCTGTGATTAACAGGATGACGAGAAAGAATTTGCTTAAATTGTTTTTCATTAATTAATCATTTTATGTTAATGGACAAATTTTGATTTTTTTTAAATCATATCACAATTTTTCGTAACGGTTTTTAACTTCCTATGACAAACCGTGTAAACACAACATCAATAAATCGAATAATTGTATGTTATATTTCAAAAATCTTAAATTTCCGGTCAAAATTAAACATACAAAATCATTTCATACTTGATCTGAATCACCATAGGTATTCTATTTATTAACTTATCGGCGGATTTTTATTAACAATCTTTTAAAATAATTAACATTTCAAAAAATCGACTCATTAACATCCTGAATAATAACCAAATAGATCCTTTTTGTATATAAGTAACTAACAATGTGATGGTTACATATTGAGAGAAATTTCTGCCGGATTTTTGATTTGAATTCGTACTTTTGCGCCTATAGTTACAACGTTATTCGCATGGTAGAAAACAAATATCGCCAACTTGTATTAAAGCATGGTTTTGTAAACGAACCGGTATCAGTTGATATTGATTTGTTGAAGGAGATCAACTTCTTAAAACGATCCAAAAATGCAGTGATCCTTGGACATTACTATATTTCACCTGAACTTCAGGATATTTCTGATTTCTTAGGCGATTCGCTCGCACTTGCCCAAAAGGCACAAAAGACCGATGCCGATATAATCCTATTTGTAGGTGTTCATTTTATGGGTGAGACAGCTAAAATTCTAAATCCTGGGAAAAAAGTGATCGTTCCCGATCTGAATGCCGGATGCTCTTTGGCTGAATCGGCCCCTGCAGGAGCATTTTTAACATTTAAAAACAACCATGCGGGACATAAGGTCATCTCTTATATCAATTGTTCTGCCGAAATTAAGGCCCTTTCCGATGTGATTGTTACATCATCTAATGCGATGAAGATTGTTGAATCATTTCCCAAACAACAACCATTGATTTTTGCACCTGATAAAAATCTGGGAAATTATATCAACTCAGTTACTGGAAGGGAAATGGTTCTTTGGGATGGCGCCTGTATGGTCCATGAGAAATACTCGCTTGAGAAAATAATTGACTTAATGGATCAACATCCTGATTCAGAATTTATTGCTCATCCAGAATGTACCCAACCGGTATTAATGGTAGCCAATTTTATTGGTTCTACGACCGCTTTGCTTAGTTACGTGACAAAAAGTATTGCTTCAAAATTTATTGTTGCTACCGAAAGTGGGATCCTTCATCAGATGCTGAAAGCGAATCCCGATAAAATCTTTATTCCTGCACCATCAACAGATTCAACTTGTGGATGTAATGATTGCAGTTTTATGAAATTGAACACATTACAGAAATTATATCTTGCCCTAAAATATGAGCAACCCGAAATATTACTGGATCCTTCCCTACTCGAAAAAGCTAAAATTCCAATCCTACGGATGCTGGAACTTTCCAAATAATTATGAAAACACCAATACACAACTGTTTTCATTCATTTAGCATCTTATATGGTATAAAATTATTTTCTTTGCGCTATGAAATTTACCGATTCATTTGCATTTTGAAAAGGGTTAAATTTACAATCGGGATTGGTAAAATCGAAAAATATTAAATATTGATGAGAAAAATTAAACAGTTTTTATTCGTAACCATGCTCCTGTCGGGGATGATTTACAGTTCTTGTAAAAAGAGTAGTTCCTCCGATTCCAGCACAACAACCGTAGCCGGTGTAGGTGAGTATATTGGTTCTGTAGTTGTCCATTCCAAGACAGATACAATGCTGACCTATTTCCTGTCTAAAAATTACAACAGGATTACCGGATCGCTTGAGTTGTACACTTCGGATGATATTGATTTCGCGAAATACCTGGCAAATCTCAAATCGGTAACAGGTTCTGTTCAGCTTTATAAGATAAGAAATAGTGATCTCTCCTTCTTGTCAAATGTCACAAAGATAACAGGAGACCTTCAGATTTCTGCGTGTCCCAACCTTACATCCCTATCGGGATTATATAAGCTCGATACGTTGACCACTGGACTGATTATTGAAAATAATCCCAAAATTAAGGATTTGCAAGGATTGGGACATGTCCTAACAATGATGAATCTTACAATCACCAACAATGCGGCCCTTCAGTCTCTGGTTGGTCTGAACAGCCTGTCTTCAATAACGGGAAATATTTCCATTGGTGAAAATCCGATTCTTACATCGGTCAATGGATTGGTAAGCCTTGAGACAGTAACATCGAATATCCTGATGTACAATAACCCACAGCAGCTCAACCTTTATGGCTTAAACAGTTTAAAGGGGATAACAGGAAACCTGACCCTTTCGGGTTTACCTTCACTTACTGATATTACCGCTTTAAGTTTACTTGATGACACAATTGCCTCAATTGTTATTTCCGGTTGCAACCATTTGACCGATTTGAATGGACTAAATAACCTGCCCAAGATTTCAAAAGACCTAAGGTTGGTGAATTGCAATGAATTAATTAATTTACAAGGACTTACTAAAATAGATACAATTGGCGGGACAATAGAACTAAGCAAACTTCCAGCTTTCAGGTCGTTTGCTGGACCGACAGCATTGAAAGGAATCAGAAAAGACCTTCGGATCGAAGAATGTAATGCATTAACATCGTTGGAAGGTTTAACGAAATTGGATAGCATTAATGGTAGTCTTGTCCTGGACGACAATTTAAGTCTTACAAACCTCAAAGGGATTGATAAACTAAAGGTGGTCAGGGGAAATGTTGAGATCCTTAATAATGAGAATCTGGTATCACTTGATGGTATGGATAACATAACCACAATTTCAGGAAACCTTGATGTTTATTACAATCCCAAACTTACAAGTTATTGCGCAATTAAATCTTTGACCCTGACTAAATTTGCATACATTGGATTCAATGGTTATTCTCCGACTCTTACCCAAATAAAAGCTGGGAGTTGCTCGAAGTAAAAAAAATAGAGCAAATAAAAAAGCCACTTGAGAAGGTGGCTTTTTTATTTGTTAAATATCAGTAACTTATTCGATCTCTTCTGTCCAATGATAAGGATCTGGTTCTAACCCATATTGAATTCCACGAAGTTTTTCATAAAGTTGAACACTAATTTTTCCCGGTTCATTTCCATAAAGATATTCAATGTCCTTGTCGGCATCATAGACCCTTTTAATTGGCGAAATAACGGCGGCAGTACCACAAGCTCCCACTTCGTCAAATTCAGCCAACTCCTCAACATCAATCCTACGTTCCTCAACCTTTAATCCCACATCGGAGGCAAGTTGCCTAAGGCTCATATTCGTTATTGAGGGCAAGATGGATTCAGATTTTGGTGTAACATAGGTATTGCCTTTAATGGCAAAAAAATTGGCAGGGCCACATTCATCAATGTATTTCTTTTCTCTTGCATCAAGGTATAAAACAGCGGAAAATCCTTCGTCATGTGCACGATGACCCGCAACAAGACTGGCTGCATAATTTCCACCAACTTTAATTTTCCCTGTTCCAAGCGGCGCCGCCCGGTCGTATTCACGGTAAATTACCAGATCCGTTGGTTTAAAACCTTCTTTAAAATAAGGACCAACAGGCATTACCATTACCATAAAGAGATATTCATCAGAAGGTTTGACACCGATCTGGGGACCAGTGCCAATCAACAATGGGCGTACATACAACGAAGCACCAGAATCATAAGGGGGAACGTAAGCCAGATTCAGCTTCACTACTTTCCTAACAGCTTCAGTAAACAACTCTGTGGGAACTTCCGCCATCATGATCCCCTGAGCAGAGTGCTGCATCCTTTTTGCATTCTCTTCCATCCTAAAGACCCTGATCTTTCCGTCTTTTCCCCTGAAGGCCTTCAAGCCTTCAAATGCTTCCTGACCGTAATGAAAAGTAGTTGCTGCAATATGCAATGAGACATTTTCAGAATCAGAGATTTCCAAATCTCCCCATTGACCATTCCGATACCAGCAACGAATATTATAATCTGCTTTACTATACCCAAATCCCAGGTTTTTCCAATCGATAGTTTTCATAGCTTAATTTTATTCTATTAAAATTCTGTTTGCTAAAATACAATTAATCTACCAACAGGCAAAGAACAATTTTCAATCCCATTAAATCACCAATAAATTGAATTTCGATCAAAATTTTTATTAACCGAAATATCAACAATTCGAATGGGCAAGATAGGCCATATTTGCTTTTATATTACTAATTATCAAAATGTTATCCAACTCAATAAAACCATTGAAACAGTTTGGAAACTACAATAAATATCCAGCACAAAAAAAAATTTTTTAATCCTTTTATTGGCTGAAAAATAAGCTTAAAAACTATTTAAATTTAATATACATTTGCAAAGTTTTCTACACAGATTAGTTAGTGTAAAAGCCTGATATTCTGAATAATGTAATCATTTTTCTTAACTTGGAACGTAGAGTAGCATAATTTTAAATGAAAACAGGAAATACAGTGATAGCGCCTTTAGTTTCGGAAGAGGCATCAACATCCGAATCCCCGGTTCCCATCGTACCGAGAGGGATATTCACACTATTTAATAATAACCTTCAAAATTCCATATCATTTCCTTATGATGCTTCGGTAAGTAGTTTTATGAAAAAAAATTACCCTGAAACCACAAAAAAGGAATGGAACAACTGGATTTGGCAGGTTAAAAATAGCATTCAAACTGATGAAAGGCTCAAAGAGATATTTGGAGAATCCTATGAAAATGTAATCGGTTCATTGCCTGACAACCATCTGCCTTTTCGGATCACACCCTATTTTGCCTCCCTTTTAAACCGGTTTGATGCGGATCACCCACTTTTCAGAACAATGATCCCTGCAAAAGAGGAACTTACAACTGGAAGGGGCGAAAAAATTGACCCACTCAATGAGGAATTCGATACACCTGTTCCACATATTGTCCATCGATATCCCGACAGGGTGTTATTTACCGTAACTGGTTTTTGTGCCGCATACTGTCGGTATTGTACCAGAAGCCATATGGTCGCAAAGGACAATAAAAGTCACGTATCATCACAAAGCTGGGATGTAGCCATTGACTATATTCGTAAACACAAAGAGATAAGGGATGTACTTATCTCAGGAGGTGACCCTCTTACATTATCGGATACCAGGCTGGAATATCTGTTATCACAATTAAGGGCTATTCCTCACGTCGAAATAATCAGGATTGGCACCAAAATCCCGGTTGTTCTGCCTATGAGAATTACCAATGCACTGGTTAAAATGATCAAGAAATACCATCCGGTAATGATGAGCCTTCATTTTTCCCACTTTGACGAATTGAGTATCGAAACAAAAGAGGCTTGTAACCGACTTGCGGATGGTGGAATTCCACTTGGGAGCCAGTGCGTACTTTTAAAAGGGGTTAATGATTCTGTCGAGACTTTCAAAAAATTGAATCACGAATTGTTAAAAGTACGGGTAAGGCCCTATTATATTTATCAATGCGACTTAATTCCCGGTTCGGCCCATTTTCGCACCGAAATAAAAAAAGGTCTTGAAATAATCAAAGGTCTTCGTGGTTATACTACTGGATATGCAGTTCCACATTTTGTAATAGATGCCCCTGGTGGAGGAGGGAAAATCCCCCTTTTACCTGAATCAATTAAATGTGTAGACGAAAACGGTATCACATTAATCAATTATGAAGGAAAAGAATACTTTTATCCTGAAAAAACATAACTTGAAACCCACAACATGATAAAAGTAGGCTTAACCTTCGACCTTAAGGAAGATTATCTAAAGCTCGGATATTCAAATGAGGAAGTCGCTGAGTTTGATTCACCCGATACGATTGATGCCCTTGATAACGCCATTACAACCTTGGGTTTTGAAGTTGTCCGGATTGGAAATATTTTCAACCTTGTAAACTTCCTGAACTCAGGAAAAAAATGTGACCTTGTATTCAATATTTGTGAGGGAATGTTTGGCATTGCCCGGGAAGCCCAGGTTCCCTGCCTTCTTGATGCCTATCGAATTCCATATGTTTTCAGTGAACCGGACGTGTTAAACCTCACTCTAGATAAAGGACTTACCAAATTGGTTGCGGAACAGGCAGGAATACCTACAGCACGGTTCAAGGTAATCTCACATCGATCTGAAATACAATTAATTAATTTGCCATTCCCTTTGTTTGTAAAACCAGTGGCAGAAGGGACAAGTAAGGGAATTGATGGGTATTCACTTGTAAGTGATCGATCTCAACTAAATGAGTCGGTCAATTACCTGTTGGAAACCTTCCATCAACCTGTCCTGGTTGAAACTTTCCTTCCCGGAAGGGAGTTTACTGTGGGAATTACAGGAAGTGGTAACCATACAAAAGCATTGGGTACCATGGAAATCTTGTTGAACGATCAGGCTCCCCACCCTATCTATTCTTATTCGGTAAAGAAAGATTGGGAAAAATATGCAAGTTACCGAATTGCAACAGATCCGGTAGCAGTTCAATGCGCTGAACTTGCAGTTGAGATTTGGAAACTGATCAAAGGTAAAGATGCAGGGCGCATTGACTTCAGGTTAGATGCAGACGGAAATCCCAACATGATTGAAGTTAATCCGCTGGCAGGTCTCAATCCAACCTATTCCGATCTTCCCATCCTTGCCAGGTTAAACGGAATTACTTATGAGACTCTCATCGCTGAAATTATGAATTCTGCTGTCGAACGATTTCATTTAAAGATCCGCCAATGAAAAATATCCACATACTGCATAATCCTGTTAACGATACATCAAACGAGGATGAACTTGATGTATTGGAACAGGCAGAACTGATCGAAAATGCACTGACGGAATTGGGCTATACCTTTCAAAGGGCTGCTTTTGATTTGAAAAGCAATACTTTAGCTGAGATTAACAAACTTCAACCTGTTGAAATGGTTTTCAATCTTGTTGAGGCTATCAACGATTCAGGGAAGTTCAGCTATGTTGTACCTGCCCTTCTTGAGTTACAAAAGATACCATTTTCCGGATCAGGCGCAGAAGCAATTTTTAAGACAACAGATAAGGTATTGTGCAAGACCATTCTCCGCTTTCATAAAATAAATACACCTGATTGGGCTGAAGATCCGGCAGATTTGGTCTCTGATAAATACTATATTGTAAAGCCCATTTCAGAAGATGGCTCTGTTGGAATAGATGATGCAACAATTATCCTTGGGGAAAAAATAAAAATGATTCCAAAAGATTTTTTTGCGGAGGAATATATTCATGGCCGTGAATTCAATATTTCGGTTCTCGGAGGACAAGAAGATTTTGAGATTATGCCTCCTGCTGAAATGTGTTTTTCTGAAGAATACTATGTTTCAAAACCCCGTATCCTTGGTTACAAAGCAAAGTGGGATGAAACCTCTCCCGAATATCTCAATACAACCAGAAGTTTTCAGTTTGATTTTTCTGACAATGAATTACTTATTGGAATAAAAGAAATTGCTGCTAAATGCTGGGAAATATTCGGACTGAATGGATATGCCAGGGTTGATATAAGAGTTGACAATCACAAAATTCCTCAGGTAATTGAAATAAATGCCAACCCATGTATTTCACCGGATAGTGGATTTATTGCAGCCTGTGAAAAAAAAGGATTGACGCACATTGAAGTGATTAACAGAATAATAAAAGCCTCAAAATAATATGAAACAAGAATTCAAATCAGTCGGGTTTAGAAAGATGGTCGTACCAAGTGACGTCATGAATGTAACCCAGATTTTAAAATCCACTGGATATTTTAAGCCTTACGAAATTGATGTTGCCATCGAACTGATTGAGGAACGATTAAAAAATGGGGAAGGGTGCGGTTACCTGTTTTATTTCCTTGAAATTGAAGGCCGTACGGTAGCATACGGCTGTTATGGCGAAATCCCATGCACAGTAAAGAATTACGACCTTTATTGGTTGGCCGTTGACGGCAACCTGCGAGGAAAGGGACTTGGTACTCTTTTATTGGCTAAAATAGAGTCTGAAATTAAGTCACATTCCGGAAGGGGAATCTATATCGAAACCTCCAACAAGGAACAATACACTTCTACCATAGCATTTTATCAAAATTGTAACTATAGACAAATTGCAGTTTTTGAAGATTTCTATGATCTCAACGACAACAAAGCGGTTTTTTATAAAAAACTCTGATTATCTGTATTTTAAAGCTCCTCATAGGTGGTATCCTGAATAGGTGCCCCCCGATATGTCTCCTGGGCCCTTCCAGCTTTTTTCGTCATGAGCAGTTCCGAAATCCCATTCAGGATCAAAATTGCCCCAAGAAATGATAGAATTGTCTGGGCACTCTTGAAAGGATCGGTAAATAAATAGGCCCCTGCTGCCAATGTCAATAATGCGATCATTAGGAAAATCCAGGACCAGAACGATTTTGACAGTGTACTTAAAGATCCCATTAGTTGGGCAAATCCCATCATTAACAGTAAGATTCCTAAAAAGACGACAAACACTTTGATCATTGCTTCAGGTGATGAAATAAATATAATACCAAATATTATATTAAAAATTCCTTGCAAAGACCAAACCCCGCTTTGACTCCCTGTTTTTTTGAAATTTGACAATATCATTGTAATCAACCCTTTAAGGCAAAGCATTGAACCAATTATAATTAGCACTGTTTGCATGGTAAGTCCAGGGACAAAAAGAAACACACATCCGATTGTAATTGTCAGGATGCCCCGAAAAACTGAAGTACTTGAGTTTGGTGTAAAAATATTCTTCATAACGAATTATTATTAATTAAGATCCCACTAAAGTACGAAGTTAGTCCAAAAAATTAATAATCTCAAAATTGCTTTTTATTTTCCATTAAATGCACTAATTTGTGACCCAATTTAAAGCAAACTATTGGAACACTCTTTAATTGTCAGATCAAGCGACCAGATTATTTTTACCAGCGACCAACACTGGCTTTATCCGCTTTTCGAACTTGAAGATTATCTGGAGCAGAAAAATTTAACTACTCAGGATCTGATACTTACAGACAAAATCGCCGGGAAAGCTGCTGCCTGCCTGATTGTAAGGCTTGGAATAAAACAATGTCATATCGAATTGTTAAGCGAGCGTGCAATTCCTGTGTTTAAGTTACACGGCATCAGCTTCACTTATGATCATCTTGTTGATCACATTCAATGTCGGACTGAAGACCTGATTTCAGATAAAATGAGTATTGATGATGCATGGCTTTTTTTAAGGAAACGTGCTGGCAGGGTACAGGGATTATCAGTCAAAATTGATAAACTTTCGGTGAGGATCGAGGATAAACTGGTCATCAATCAGCTTGATCTTGAAATGGGACGTGGGGAGCAATTGGTGATCCATGGTGCAAATGGAGTTGGTAAAACGACGTTCCTCAGGGCAATTTTAGGTCTTATTCCTGTATCAGAAGGAGTTATAAAGGTTGGGGATTATCTTGTTGGCAGCAATCTCTGGAAACAATTCAGGAGTGTGATTGGGTATGTCCATCAGGAGACGATAAAGAATAACTTTCCGATTTCAGCAGGTGAAGTTGTGCAGATAGGGTTGGGAACAACTTCTGTTTCAAAAAGTGAGAATGAATATCGGATTGAAGTCGCAATGCGTCGGACCGGATCGTTTCATTTGGTCAATCAACCCTACCTAACTTTATCGGGTGGCGAAAAACAGCGGGTCTCATTGGCAAGATGTTTGTGTCAGAATGCCAGGGTATTTTTAATGGACGAACCCACATCTTTTCTTGATCCCCAGGGCCGCGAAGACTTGTTGCTGTTATTGCATGAATTAAGCAGAAATGAGGCTCCAACAATGATATTGGTTTCACACGAACAGAATTGGACAGGGCAATTGGACTGGCCACGCAAAGAGCTGAAAGGGGGAAAGTTGTGTTAGAACTACTTTCACTACCCCCAATCCTGAAGGGACTTATTGTCCTTGCAATCGCTGGCCTGACCTTTCCAATCACAGGTGTTTATCTTTTCCGTCTTAACCTCCTGCCTTTGAGGTTTATGTTGATGCATGGGGCAATACTGGGTGGAGCAGTGGCTCTTGCATTTCAAATCAACCCATTCTGGACAACAATTGCCATCAACCTTCTGCTTGTTTTGTTTATGGCGAAAACATCACGGTCGATGAAAGCCGATGCAGGACAGATCAGTACTTTCTTCATGGTGATCTCCATTTCATTGGCCTTTATTTTTATTTATAAATTCAACGTGCCGGCAAAGGATACCCTGACACTGTTGTGGGGAAACTTGTTTACTCTAAGCTGGCCAGAAGTTATCGGAATAGGTTTCTTTGCCCTTGTCCTGACCGGATTTCAATATTTCTTTCGTCAGCAATTAAGGGCACTTTTTTTTGATCGCGAAATAGCTTTCACATCCGGGATCGATGAAAGCCGTCTATATTATTCGGTCATTTTTCTTACAGCCATTACTGTGGCACTTGCAATGAAACTAATCGGCGCCCTGTTATTGGATGCCATTTTACTCCTACCACCTATAATTGCCTCTTTTCAGGCGAAAAGTTTAAAACAGATGATTTTAGGTTCTGCCCTTTGGGGCGGGGCATTTGCGACCGGAGGTTTTCTGCTTTCAATCGCCATCGATATTCCTGCAAGCTCTTCCATTGCAGCACTGGCATCTTTGGCATTTATTATAATCTATCTCACTCAAAAAAAATGAAACACATCTTATTTATCCTTTTATTCTGGTTTTCAATAATATCGTGCAGCACAAAAAAAATAAATTCCGTGACAGTTGTAGCCACTACCAGTTGGACTGCAGCATATGCAATGGCTGCAGGTGCTGCTGATGTCTCTGTACTTGCACCTTACGAAATGGTACATCCAAGTGAATACGAACTCCGTCCGGGTGATATTGCAAGATTAAATTCGTCAAGATTAATCGTTTATGCAGGTTATGAAGTCATTGTTTCACAACTTAAAACAGGACTAAACCTTCCAGATAACAAAATGGTGAAAATCGCCACGAGCTATAACTACGAAGAGATCGAAAAATCGGTCCTTCTGATTGCTGCAAAGCTTGGTACTGAACAAATAGCCATTAAAAATCTGAAAGAAATCAAGGATTTGCTATTAAAAGGCAAAGCCGAAGTACAAAAAATAGGCTTCGATAAGCAACCTGTATTGGTCCACTTTTTTCAGGATTCGTTTGCCAAAGAGATGGGAATCACGGCTGCCGCTATTTTTGGACCAGCTCCGCCAGAGCCAAAGCAAATAATGGAAATGGCGCAGACAAAAGCAATATTGATTTTAGACAATGCCCACAGTCCGGTTGGAGGACCAATAAGTGAAATCCTAAAAAAAAGGGAGTACCGGCTTTTATTGAATTTTCCTGGCCTTTATAATACCCGCTCAATAGCAGATGTTATAAGGTACAATACATTACAGATTACTTCTGGCAATAAATAACCGGAAACGGTTTTTGCAAATTTCATATTGGAATATTTTGATCCAATTCCCGTATATTAGAAAATCAGTGTAAATTTGCAGCCTAATTAAAAGATTTTTAACAAATACTATGGGACGCGCATTCGAATACAGAAAGGCTAGAAAAATGAAACGTTGGGGATCCATGGCCAGGACTTTCACAAAAATCGGAAAAGAGATCGCAATTGCAATAAAATCCGGGGGACCCGATCCTACATCCAACTCCAGGTTGCGTGTATTGATGCAAAATGCGAAAGCTGCCAGTATGCCTAAGGAAAATGTTGAAAGGGCTATTAAGAAAGCGACATCCAAAGACCAGACAGATTACAAAGAGGTCGTTTATGAAGGATATGCACCTCATGGAATAGCAGTGCTTGTTGAAACGGCAACCGATAATACAACCCGGACAGTCGCCAATGTGAGAAGTTATTTTAACAAATGCGGTGGATCACTCGGAACCTCAGGGTGTGTCGAGTATTTATTTGAACACAAATGCCTTTTCAAAATAAAGAGCAAAGAAGGGATTGATATTGAAGAACTTGAATTAGAAATGATCGATTTCGGGATACAGGAAATATTTACAGAAGAGGACAATATCATCATATATGGCGATTTTGAAGCCTTTGGCCCGATTCAAAAATACATTGAGGAAAACGGATTTGAAATTGTAAATGCAGAATTTGAAAGAATTCCATCCGAGACAAAAGAACTAACCGAAGAGCAAATTGCCGATGTTGAAAAACTACTTGAAAAGCTTGAAGATGACGAAGATGTAACAAATGTCTTCCATAATATGAAGGATTAGTCAAAATTCCGTTTGATTCTGGCAATATTTAGTTAGTCAATTTGTGCAGGAATGTATATTATTGTATTGTTAATTAAGAAATAAAACACTTAAAATATTAAAAGCATCCTTTCACACGCTGAAAGGTTATTTAGGTTAGGTTTAGGTTAGGTTTAGGTTAGGTTAGCAAGGGGTCTCTCGACCCCTTGTTTTATTGTATCAATCCTCAGAAAGCAATAGTAGCCTTCCCTTCTCAAGATTTTCTGCTTGTCGGGCTGAAATTTTGGGATATTCGATACCCAAAGATTCCAATTTATCATTAATAATCTGAGAAACAGCTATTTGCATAAACCACTTATGGTCGGCTGGAATGATATACCAAGGGGCTATATCTGTTGATGTATGGAAAAAAGCTTGCTCATATGCCATTTGGTAATCGTCCCAAAATTTTCGTTCTGCAACATCACGGTCAGAAAACTTCCAATTTTTTCCCGGATCCTCTATCCTTTTGAGAAAACGTTTTTTCTGTTCCTCTTTTGAAACGTTCAGGAAGAATTTCAATACAATTGTCCCATTGTTTACAAGATATTTTTCGAAGTTGTTGATATCTTCATACCGTTGCAACCAGAAAGAATTATCAGGTCCGGTTTTACCAAAATCCAGAGGAAGGTTTTGGTTGTCAAGGATATCTGGATGAACCCTTGTTATCAGGACTTCTTCGTAATACGATCTGTTAAAAATCCCTATATCCCCTTTCGCAGGTGTCATTTTCATACACCGCCATAAGTAGGCATGGTCGAGTTCTTCAACCGATGGGGCTTTAAAACTTGTCACATTACAACCTTGTGGGTTAATTCCCGTCATGACATGTTTGATGGTACTGTCTTTTCCGGCAGCATCCATTGCCTGAAAAATAATCAGCAACGCATATTTATCCTGGGCATATAAAATATCCTGAAATTTTGAAAGAGTTTTTACTCCCTTCGCCAATTCCTCATAAGTACCCTCCTGATTACTGAAAGGGCTGATGTCACTTGTAGGGAATTCAGATAATCTTCGGCTCTGATCCAATGGAAAAATAAACCTATTGTATTTCATAAACAATTGATTGAATATTAGACGTTAAATTTACGATTTTACTCTATTCCATTCAGACATTAGCTTGAATATTTTAAAATTCAAGCTAAATTTTATCAACTCAACAGATTTCATGGCAAATTCTTTCATTGAGCACAACCAGTTGCCAGTTACCAACAGACAGTTGCGATTTGAAATACCAAACGTTATAGGTCCATTTTAATTATCTTTGCAGACAGTCCATTAATACAACTACAATGTTAGACCAATCGACCATATGTGCAATTTCGACCCCGCCAGGAACAGGGGGAATTGCGGTAATCCGTTTATCCGGTGAAGATGCATTTTTAATTGCCGACAAGGTTTACAGATCACCAGCGGAAAAGAAAAGATTAATAGATCAACCAGCGAACTCGCTTCATTTTGGTACAATAGTTTCGGAAGAGACTTTAGTTGACGAAGTTGTTGTCGGTCTTTTTAAAGCACCACACTCTTTTACAGGCGAAGATATTGTAGAAATTTCCTGTCATGGGTCTGTTTATATACAGCAGCAGATCCTACAGTTGTTAATTTCACAAGGTGCCAGACTTGCGCGGCCTGGTGAATTCACGCAAAGGGCATTTTTAAATAGGAAAATGGACCTCTCACAGGCTGAAGCTGTTGCGGATCTTATTGCATCCGGGAATGCCGCTTCGCATAAACTGGCAATGACGCAAATGCGCGGTGGGTTTTCAAAAGAGATCCATCAATTAAGGGAAGAATTGTTGCGGTTCGCTGCCCTGGTCGAACTTGAGCTTGACTTTAGCGAAGAGGATGTTGAATTTGCAGATCGGAAGGCCCTGATTGAACTATCGACCCGTATTGGTACATTGCTCAAAAAACTCACCGATTCCTTTAAACTTGGAAACGTCATCAAAAACGGGATTCCGGTTGCCATTATCGGGGAAACCAATGTTGGAAAATCGACACTGTTAAACGCGCTGCTAAATGAAGAAAAGGCAATTGTATCCGAAATCCATGGCACCACCCGAGATGTTATAGAAGATGTTGTTAACATCGATGGGACACTTTTCCGTTTTGCCGACACTGCCGGCCTCCGCGAAACCAAAGATACCATTGAAACCATTGGGATCGGGCGGAGTTATCACCAGCTTGGAAAAGCCGAAATTGTATTGCTTGTTACAGATATCAGCGGGGATGTCAAACACATCTTTAACAGGATCTTACAAATAAGACAGAAAATTACGGGTCAGAAAGTAATCATTGTTGCCAATAAAGTCGATGTTGCTACCCAGGAGGCAATTACTCAGTTGTCGGAATTTTCACTTTTGTCAAACGAATCCCTTGTATTTATTGCGGCCAAAAGCAAAACAAACATTGACCAGTTGATCGGAATGATGAAGCAGGCCCTCGATTTTAAATCGATTGGCACACAGGATATTGTAGTCTCGAATGTCCGCCATTTTGAAGCTTTGACCATGGCACTTCAGGCAATCGAACGGATAATTGAAGGTTTAGGCTCTGGTATATCAGGCGATTTCCTTGCCCAGGACATCCGCGAGTGTCTCCACTACCTTGGGGAGATAACAGGTGAAATATCCACAGATGAGATCCTTGGGCATATTTTTAAGAATTTTTGCATAGGAAAGTAAGTTTCAGATTATTGAAATAAAGTTATTAAATCTATAATAATTCAGCTTTATACAAAAAACTAAATCCTATGTTCGAAGACGATGATGAAGACGAAATTGGCATAGATCCAAGGGAACTGCCAATATTTAAAAAGGGGAGGGAGATTTACGACCTGGTTTACCAAATCTGTGAACTGATCCCTGACGACAATGACCATTTGGCTTTCGTGAAAAGTGAGATGCTCAGCGATGCGAGGTTATTGACTGTCAAGGTGGCCGGGGCAGAAGCTGGTGGTCTGTACGACATTAGAATGGAAGCTGCTGCCATTATCCGTAAGGCGGCCCATGATTTGAAGCTTCAAAACCATTCGTTGGAAATGTTTGGATTTGAGCATGTTGAGTATTTTATGATCGTGCGGGATTTGATTGAGGAGTACAGGTTGTTGTTTATTGATTGGGTCGCCTCGTTCGACAAGTGGAACTACATCACCGACCGCTGGGGTCTTTTCAATCCTCCCGGTGTTGGCCCCTTCGACCATGATCCTGATGATGATATTCCATTTAATGGGTTTGACGAAGAATAGGCCTAATTCAATGAATCGCAATTCGCGAATTGCATATATTCCTAATCGGAATTCGGAATATTTAATAACCTGACCTCCGCGAAAATCTGCGAAATCTGTGGAAAAAAAGTTTCCCGCAGATTTCGCAGATTCTCGCAGATATTTAACAGGTTACAACTCTCCCTCATCCTTTGATTACCGCCAAAGGGCTCAATTCGACCAGTATATCCACAAGGTCACGCTGGTTTTCCATCACAACCTGAATATCCTTATAGGCTCCAGGGGCTTCGTCAAGATCTTTAAGGAAGCGGATGGAGTGGAGTATCCCCTGTTCATTGAGGTTGCAGATCTCCACTTCGAGATTAAGTTCACGCTGTGCCTGTTTCCGGCCAAGCGAACGCCCTGCCCCATGCGAACAGCTTTGGAAACTTTCAGCATTCCCTTTCCCACGGACAATATAGCTTTTTGTCCCTTGCGAACCAGGGATAATCCCGATCTCACCCTCCCTTGCACTTGTTGCACCCTTACGATGGACAATCACATTTGTCCAAAAATGGGATTCCCACCTGGCATAGTTATGGGCAATATTGATAAAATCAATTTTTGTAAACTCCTCCCCCATCGCTTTTACAAACACCGATTTTATATTTTCCATCATCAGCTTACGGTTGGCAAAAGCAAAGTCAACGCAGTACTGCATTTCGGCAAAATAGTCCTTGGCCTCATGCGTTTCGATGGGCAAAAAGGCGAGGTCCATATTCTTTGTAACCGATGAATGCCACCTTTCGTTAAGCTGAGTGGCAATCCTGTTGTAATGGTCGGCTACCTTTAAGCCAATGTTCCGGCTGCCCGAATGGACCATCACCCAGATATGGCCATCGGACCCTTTCTGGATTTCGATAAAATGGTTACCGCCACCCAATGTCCCGATCTGTTTTTTAGCAGCCGTATATTGCCTCTTGACTACCCCATTTTCAGGTACATGTTCGAGAGAAGGCATCAGGTTTTCGTCCTGTGCCTTATCATGATGGTCGAATCCAAGTGGAACCAATTCCCTTATTCGGGACATGACCTGCTTAATTTCATCAATGTTGATTCCTGTCAATGAAGTCTTTATGGCACACATGCCACAACCGATATCGACACCGACTGCATTAGGGACAATGACACCCTGAGTTGCCAGGACACCGCCAATTGGCATTCCATAACCCTGATGGCAGTCTGGCATAAGGGCAACATGTTTGAATACAAACGGCAGGTTTGCAAGATTTCGGGCCTGCTGAATTGCTGTAGGTTCCACATCGTTCAACCAAATTTTTATAGGGACTTTGCAACCCTCTGTAATTACCTGTATCATAATATATTAATGTATTCATAAATTCGAAGCCGAAAAAATAGTTTTTAGCAAAAGCTCAATATCTTTTAATTCCAGGAACTTCTTTGTAATTTATGCTGCAAAGATGAAATACTACTGCGCAACCTTTTTGCGCAGTTACAAATATTTTTGTTTATTTTTGAAAAAAAACGATGCCGGTCAACAGGAATGCTTTAATCAGGTACAAAACAATCGATTTATGCCTTCAGAACAGGTACAGAAAATGGACTTTGGACGACCTGGTCGAAGCCTGTTCTGAAAGTCTGTACGAATATGAAGGGATAAAGAAAGGGGTGAGCAGAAGAACTGTTCAACTCGACATCCAACTGATGAGGAGCGACAAACTGGGTTACAATGCCCCTATCGTTGTAAGGGATAAGAAATTCTATTCTTATGAAGATCAAAGATACAGCATCATGAATATCCCGGTATCGGAAAATGACCTGAACAAATTGATGGAAACCGTTGATTTCCTCAAACAATTTAAGGGCTTCTCCTATTTCAGGGAGCTATACACAGTGGTCCAAAAGTTGGAAGACCACGTTTATTCAAAGAAGATCAAAAGGAAACCAGTTATTGATTTTGAGAGGAACGACAATCTGAAAGGGCTTGAATTCCTTGAAACCCTTTATCAATCTATCATCAGAAAGAATATCATCGATGTGACCTATCAATCATTTAATGCCAGGCAGGCGCATACTTTCCCATTTTATCCTTATTTACTCAAAGAATTCAGGAACAGGTGGTTTTTGATCGGGTCCAAAAACAATACCCGTCCCTTGCTGAATCTGGCCATTGACAGGATCTATGATGTCAAAAGGACTGAAAAGACATTCACCGAAAACCAAGAATTTGATGCAGAATGTTATTTTAAAGATGTGATCGGTGTCACAGTCAGCCCGGATATCGAGGCTGAAACCATAATTTTGTTTGTTTACAGGAAACATGCACCCTATGTTTTGACGAAACCATTTCATCACTCACAAAAACTGATTTCCAGGGATGAACAAGGAATTACAATTTCGTTGATAGTGCAGCACAATTTTGAACTGGAGAAAGATATCCTTGGTTTGGGAGATGGTATTGTTGTCATTTCCCCGGAAAGGCTTAAAAGAAATATATTCAACAGGTTAAATAAAGCCACCGATCAATACCAATCAATAAATAAGCCTTAATGATACCCGCGGGGAAAATGGGAGAGCCTCTGAATAAATGTTTATCGAACTCGATTGGTCAACAGGTACCCTCTCAAAATTTGAATACCTGATATTCTGTGAATTAAAAAGGTTCAGGATAGACACACCTGTTTCACATGCCACCATTTTTAAATTAAACCGATAATTAACAGCCACATCCATCCGATTGTAATCAGGTTGAATATAGGTTGGATTGGAAAATGTTCCTGTACTCAATGGGAAACCGGAACCATAAACGTAGTTTGCGGAAAAATTGAATTTTTTAATATTAAACAAAACGGCAGCTTTTACTTCATGTCGTTGATCCTGGGGCGATATACGGTAATTGTTGTTCGGGTAATAGGAAAAACGTTCTTCTGTTTTGCTCAATGTATAAGAAACCCATGCAGAATGGCCCTTATAGTCTTTTTTTTATGAAGAAGTCGAGCCCATAACTCCTACCTTCCCCTTTATATATCAAATCCTTAAACCGTTGGTTCCTATTGATGAAACGTGTCATTCCGTCGGTGTGCTTAAAATAAGCTTCAAGACTGATCGTTAAATCATTTTTGTGATAGGAACCTCCGGCAACCCAGTGAACTGCTTTAAGGACTGGTATATCTTTGTTGTTGCATGACGTCCAGAAATAACGGTAATTTCCGAGGTCATCGACCACTGAACTTTTGGTGATAAACTGGTTGTAAATTCCCCAGGCTGCATTGAATTTTGTGGATTCACTGAGATTCACACTTGTTGAAACCCGCGGCTGAAGATACAATTGACCCAGGTTAAAGGGGTAATCGGCACGAAATCCCAATTTAATATCAATACCTCCCGACAAAGTAAGATGATCCTGCAAATATCCATTAGCCCTGGAGACCAATGTTTTTAAATTTGTCTGGTTAATCCCGGCAGAATCGGCACGTAAAAGGACATCGTTCATTTCGTATCCAATCCCCACTTCAAGTAGATGTGACTTATTGATGGTTATATAATTATCTACGCGAGCTGTGGACTCCGCAATCCTGTTGTGGGTAAGATTATCGTGTTTGACAATCACATCACTGCTTGCATTATTATTAATATATTGCTGTATATCAGATAAATCTGTTTCAAGTGAAGACCAGGAAGTTGAAAAATTGGTTATGTTGCCATTTTTCCAGGTTCGGCCATAGAAACTTGAGGCCCCAAACTGATAATTATTCTCTGAATTGATTTTAAAAAGGCTTCTGGTCGTTCCCAAATGGTTAATTGTATATTTAAACCGGTCCTCCCCTCCCAATAAACTGATATAAAAAAGCTCCCCACTATCGGAACGGGCCGTGAACTTTAAATTGGCATCGCGGTAATTGTAATCGGGAAAAACCGTATAGTCGATATTGGGTCTTGATTTACTGGTTATAGCCTCCTGATTTTGACTGTTGCCAATCCCCATATTTTTGTTGTTGTAAAGATTGTAATAAGTCTGACGAAAAGACATCAACAGTGAGCTATTTTTCCAGAGGGGAACTTCCGCCATTCCATTCAATGTTACATTGTTAATGTTTAGGTTAATAGATGGTTTTGATGTACTGCCCGATTTCCCCGCAATTCGCACAATTCCACCGATACGGTCACCATAAGTTACGTCATAACCTCCCTTAAAAACCTCTATTTCTTTGGCAATCAATGGATTTACTGCATCTATATCGTCATTGAAACTTTTTAAACCCCAGATTGTAAAACCATCGAGAAGTATTTGACTATGACCTTCGTAAGCACCCCAGATGATCAGTCCATTTGATTGTTCGCTTGCTGCAAGGATTCCTGGCATTAACCTCAAGAGCGTAAAAACTGAATTGTCATCATTTCCAGATAAATATCTAGCTATCAAATGGTTGATCTTCATAGTGCCAGGTTTATTACCGATCTGGGTGGACCTGTCTGTGGTCTTGTCCTTTATTACAATTTCGCCAATACCAATTCTTGAAGGGGTTAAATACAATTGATGGTTTATTCCTGCCACCAGAACTGTATCGATTTTATAATATCCTAAATGTGAAACATTTACTTTAAAGATACTGTCGCCGGCACTAAAATAGGAGAAACTCCCTTTCTGATCAGAAAAGATGATTCGGTTATTTACAAAAATATGGGAAAAGGGAAGTGCTTCATTTGATTGGGCTTCCACAATCTGGCCAAACAAAATATAGTTCTTTGGTAAAACTTGTTTTTTTTCAGGAAGTATCATAAAAACATCACCATGCTTCCTGTATGTTAGTGGTAATCCTGAAATCAAGGATTGGATCGCTTCCTCCGGAGAGTCATATTTATGGTTGATGGATCGGTTGAATTGTGAAAGTAAATGGTCATTAAAGGAAAATTGAAGCCTGTATTTGTCGCGCAAATCAATTAATATTTTATTTAAAGGCGTATTATTCGACACTATTTCAACAGGTTCCGAAAAACAGGTCAAAACAGGAAGAAAAAAAAATATAATGGAAAGAAGATACCGCCGCTTCACGCTAAACCAAATATTAATTGACCAGAAATTCGCTTCCTGATTTGGCTTCAAATGTAAGACCTAAGGAGGTGCAAACCAAATCCAATACCTCTTTTTGTGATAATGTTTTTGAAAAATTTCCCGTATAGGTAAGTTTAGTATCGCCCCTAAAAACAACCTTAACATTGTATTGTCTTTCGATCTCCTGAATTACTGAAATGACCGACGATCCAGTAAAGATGAACATATTGTCACGCCACGATTTGACCAGAAGGGAATTTATGCCCTGGACAAATTGTAAAATTCCATCATCATTAATAAAAGCCTGTTCATCAGGACTTAACAATACCGCCTGTTTATTTTCACTTGAAACAACCCGAACTTTTCCTGTAAAACAGGTCACGTTATAATCATTGTTACGCGAATAGATATTAAAACTCGTCCCCAACACAGTTGTTTCACCTTTCTGAGAAAGAACAGAAAACCGGTTGCCACTTGTAACCTTGAAAAAAGCTTCGCCGTCCAACGAAATATTCCTGGCGATTTTATACCAGTAAGGATGATAAGTTACTTTAGTCTGTGCATTTAATTCGATGTATGAACTATCGGGCAAATAAAATGAAAAATGCTGTCCAGCCGGGCAATCAACAGTTTTGGTATATAACCTTAAAAAGGCGGTCAAGCTCATTAAAATAACGAGAGAAGCAGCAATGGATAAGCGGAAAAAATGGACAAGCACAACTCTTTTTAATTGGGGTTGAGGACTTTGGATCTGAGCCATCAGCCTGTTCCATACTTCCTCTTTTGAGACCTGGTAATGCAGCTCAATCTCAGGGAATATCTGCCCATGATCATTTTCAGAAAAATCAATTTTAAAATCTCTCTTATTCATTTAGTTAGTTATTGCCTTTCTTAAGTATTCGAGTGCATTTTTCATTCGTTTTTCAACAGCTTTAATGCTTATTCCTACGTTATCAGCAATCTCGTAATATTTCAATCCATCCATCCTACTTAAAAGAAACACTGTCCTTTGCTTTTCTGGCAGGCTTTCAAGTGCGTTTTCATAGTTTTTCACCAGCTCTTTATAGTGCAATATGTCTGCCGGGCTTTCGCTTAATTCTTCAGAAATTATTCTAGCCTTGTAGTTTTTAACAACCTTGTGCTTCCGTAAATTTGTAATCAAGATATCTCCCGCGATTTTATAAAGCAATGCTTTAATGTTTGAAGTCTCAAATTCGGCAACTTTTTCCCACAATTTTAAAAAAGTCTCCTGTGCAACATCGGTCGCCAGGTCCTTATCCCCCGACCGATAATATATGTAGTTCCGAACACCCTCAAAATGACTGTCAAATATATTTTTAAATTCTTCCCGTGTCAAAATTGTAATTGCTTTATAAGGACACGAATATATAAATATTTATTTATTTTCAAAGAACCTAAAATCCTAATTAAACAACCATCAAAAAAAGATTTCAAGCACGATTATTCCTATGGTGAAAAATAGGAATAAATTTCCTTTCAGGATTGTTAACCGATTGATTTGTAAATTGATATTTTACAGACCTGGGACTCATCCAGGTATCCTGAACCAGTGCATTGGAATAATACTGAAGAAGCCGTCCATAAATTAATGTAGCAGTGGCCAGTCTTTTATTGAAAAAGAAAATCAGCCCAAGAATTGCAGGTATTAATCCCGACAGAAGATTGTTCAATATCAGGAAGGTCTGCATAAATACCTGCCTTAAACCCTTCTCATGCATCGAAACATACTCGTGTTTTGAGATGTTCACTTCAGTTTTGGTGAGAGCCGTTACTTCAATGTTGGCACGTGAAGATCCTCCATGGTCGTGTACAACAGAGACATTTTTAAGAAGATAAATTTGCCCACCCAATTCTTTGGCCCGATAACAGAAATCAATATCTTCGGAATACATCCAAAATCGCTCGTTCCAGCCACCAATTTTATTAAAACTTGATTTACTGATCATTAGCACAGAACCAGAAACCCATTCAGGAAATATGAAACGGTCGGTCTGATACGGTGCAAAATTTATATTAAACAATTTTGCCAAAGCTCTTGACCATCCTGTTAAGGAAAAAGGGGATGGGAAAACACCATAAGGTTTGTCTTCTTTTCCATTTTCAGTAAACTGCCGACACGAAATAATTGAGTTTGCTTTACCAACCCTGGCTTGATCCAACATTGTGAACAGGGCTTTTTCAGTAACAACTGTATCTGGATTTAAAAATAAAAGATATTTGCCTTTGGCAAAGGCAGACCCTAAATTACAACCGTTGGCAAACCCATAGTTTCCCATATTTGCAATAAAACTGAATCCAGGGTATAACATCCGATATTCAGGCAATTTATTATCCCTGGAATCATTGTCCACAACAATCACCTCAAAAGCAAAATTGGTCTCCGGTATTGTAGCCAACGAATTGAGACAAGCTGAGAGCTTATCCCAGCAACGATAATTTACAATAACTATTGATAAGTCTTTCACAATATTCTTGTGTTTACTGGATTAATCAAGACACCCTGATAATTAAACTCAATTAATTGAAACTAAAATAACTTATTGAGTCCCTCTGGGTTTGTTGTCTTTATACCGCATCACAAGATTTGTACCCTACCGGAAAAATGGAAATATGTTGAAATAAATAGAAATAAGGAGGGTTACGAAATAAATAGAAGTATTTTGAAATAAATGAAAATAAGGGATATACCGATTTTCGATGGTATGATAAAACCCTTGGGTTAAAAACACGAAATTCCACCGAAACTTGATGAGTTTTTGGTGGAATTTCGTAATGCTATTTTTGGGCAAAGAAATAGCTGATAATCTATTGTTAATCAATTAAATGTAATCAGTCAATTGTTTTTTGAATGAGTTCAATTCCGTTGTTTTTGCCAAGATTTTTACTGTATTTTTTCTCTTTAGCGTTGTTCCAATGTTCCATAATGCCCAGGCTCGCACACCGTGTACCATCCTTTTCGGGGTCATAAACAGTCTTCGAGGGAGGATTATCTGCCTGAGCGGCTTCAATCAGGTACTGGTCACTGAATTTAATATCCAACATATCAGGCCATTCAGACCTAAGAAAATCAAGTCCTACTGCATCGATAGCAATACCATCCTGTGAGGCAAACAAGCTGCATGGCCACTTGTTGTTAAAGGGTTCCATCTGCCATTTTGGGGTTGGGATACCATTGACCAGTTTTGCACCGTACAAACCATCCATCAGGAAGAGCATCGTTTTTTCTCCCAGATCCTTATGACCCAAAAAATCGACGAACGTCATATATTTTGGCATTCCCTGCCTGTCTTGGTTGAAATTATCATGTGCGTTTTTATGCCAATCGTTATTGATACTTGTAACACCATAATAGTTTTTCCCACACAGGGTAACTCCTTGTCCCACATGCCCTTTCAACAAGGCAACATTGATCAGGTAATCGGCTTCGACTGCACAGGTTGCCAAACCTGTTGCCAATTTACCATTATCGACCGAATAGGGTATTGCGTTGTCAACATAAGTTGATTTTACCCTACCGTTACCACCCACATTATCTACAAAAATTACATCGGGAAACTCTTTGTGGCATTTATCAAAGATATTATCGGTAATAAAGCGGCTTGCATCAAAAACGGTAATTTTTTTTTGAGGGATGTGTGCATCCCTGATCATAGTACGTAAAAGTGCCAGTGTTACCTGTGGAGAGGCATTTATTTCATTTGAATTGGCTTGAGAACTGTTGTTGTTTTCGTTTATTTTGATCGCAATCTTTTGATCCTTTTGATAATCAATAGACTTGCCCTTTTTTGACCGATTAAAATAAACAAATAGGGCCTTCCATGCTTTTGTCAGATTCTTTTCACCTGTAATGGTGGCAATTGTTTTGTCCATCATTTTGTCGGTTTCCTCCTGTGAAGTGTTGGCATCGTCCCACCAAAAACCATTTGTCCCGTCCCATTTGGCAACCTTGGGATTATGGACCCAAACTACACTTCCTGGATTGATCCCCCGCGCAATCCCAATCGGTTCGTTGGCCTTTATGACCCATTCAGGAGAATTGATAGCAAACAGGTTCTCAGGGTTCTGTACAAAAAATGCCAACGAACCAGCCAATGTGATCAATAGAAAAATCGAACCATACAGGTATTTGGCATTTATAAAACTTAACCTGGCTTTCCGATAGGCAGCCATTGACCCGGTCAATGTCAACAGGTAAATCACAAAACCTGACATCAACGGAGCTGAAGCCTGCATACACGGATAAGTGGCCCTTGATGGTTTAGGAATTACCCTAAACAGGAACCAAACTGTCGAAGTGATTCCCAAACTGATAAAGATAATTTTTGCTACAATTGGTTTGCCAATATTGCTCTTCCAGAAATTCTGTAAATTGTGGACAATTGTTTTCATAGTTGTAGTAATTTTATGACAAATGTACTCAATCCCAACAATCATGAATTTAACATGTTACACTAAACTTCATGTGGCCTCCAATTTAGAACAGCTTTAAATAATAAAGAGCCTGACGAAAGTTCCAACGCGTCGATATCGGTCTTTTCCCCGAAGGTGCCCGTCCGAAGTTCGATCTCATCGCCCCAATGGGTTTCGGAAAGAAATTCGAGCGTAAACCCTGACAAAGTGTATTCATTGTATTGTTCCACCTTGAAACAATCGGTTGCCCAATCAAGATACCGGGTATTGTTGACGTGAAGGTTCTGATCTATTTCGTTATAAGCCACAGTCTTACGGAAGACTGTCTGCTCAGTGATGGTTGTGATCCTTTCGGGAAAACTATCCAAAGCCCTCCTGCCTGTATTCTTCGGCAGGACAATCCCGGGAATAACGGGTCTTTGTGGTCGCAGGTTGGTTACACCCACTAGCAACCAACCGGATACCCCTCGGACAATCTCCTGTTCTTTGCTGTCATAAATAATAAAATCCCGACGGAAGAATAATCCCTCTGTACCACAGGGCCAGGTCTCAAAAAAAATGGTTTCCCCCCAGGAGGGCATCCTGATGATTTCAACCTTCAAACGTGACAAAGCCCAGAACAAACCCTTTTCGATCAGTGGGTCGTAGCCAACCCCTAAGGAGGCTGCATGGTTTGACGCGACTTCCTGAAAAAACTGCATCAATGCCGATGGCTTAATTTTTTGTTGAAAATCAACGTTATAAGATTTAATTTCAAAATTCTCTTTCCAGATTGTGTGCATGACTATTTAATATATATAAAGATGTTTACCTAAATAAAAGCTACTTGCGGCTGGCAACTGGCGGCTGGCGGCTAGCGGGATCAAACTGGCGGCTAGCGGGATCGTGCCGTAAAGCTACAAGCGGCTGGCGGCTGGCGACTTGCGGCTAGCGGAATACTAACTGAATTTGTACTTTATTTGATGAACAAAAACTCATATTTAAATGATTGTAAGATCATTAACAGTCGTCTATCGCATATTGCCAGTCATCTGTTCCCAGTTTTCTGAAGCCAGTTGCCAGTCGCCAGTTCCTAATTGCCAGTCGCCAGAAGCCAGTTGCATTCGGAAAAAAACCCAAAATTTCTCCCAAAATCCAATCAGTCAATTAAAATTCCCATTTTCTTCATCAGATAGGTCGCATTAAGATTTTGACAGACACCCTCCCGCAATTTGTAATCGATGAACATTTCTTCATTAACGATCTGAATTTCAAAACAAAGATTGGTAATATTTTCAGGATAGTTTTTTATCAGGTCTCCCAAAACCAAATCATGGGTCGCGATTAATCCAACAGATTGATATTTAATCAATTGTTCAAGAAGTGCGATAGATCCTGCCTGTTTGTCGCGTGAATTGGTCCCTTTGAGGATTTCATCAAGCAAAATAAAAACATGCTGACTACTTTCAAGTTCGGAAATTATGTCCTTTAACCGCTTAAGTTCTGCATAAAAAAACGATTCCTTTTTTGCCAGTGAGTCGCTTGTGCGGATACTGCTGTGCAACAACACCGGGGAAAAGTCAAATTTTAAGGCAAAAACCGGTGCCCCTATCATTGCAAGAATATAATTCGTACCGACAGTCCGTAAAAATGTGCTTTTACCCGACATGTTGGCCCCGGTAATGATACAATATTGTTTCCATCCTGAAATTGAGATTGGATTGGTCACACACTCCTCTTTTGCAATCAATGGATGGCCAAGACCGACGGCCTCCAGGTGGAATATGCCTTCTGATTTTGGATCCGGATAAATAAATTCAGGATTGTTATAAGCAAAATTGGCTAGAGACGAAAGTCCGTCAATTTCAGCCATTGTATTGAACCATTTTGGAACATCATCCCTGTATTTGTTTTTCCACTTGTCAACAGCTGCAAGCAATTGAAGATTAAACAAGAAGAGACCGTTTAAAAGTACGGCTGCAAGAATGTTCAGGTTCGTATCCATCCAATTCAGCAAACTTGAGAGCTTTTGGATAACTTTTGACGGTGGTTCAGTTCCATCATGCGCAAGCTTTTGCTTTAAATTTCCTAAAAGCTGTGACCTGAAATTGAAATTTTCGATCAGCAAAAGGAATTGTGCATATTTTGACAATGTGTTCATCCTGGAAGAGAGGACCGATTGTGCTTTGATTGTCTTTCGCCCATACCACGATACAATCAACAATTGCAGAATGACCATCATAACCGGGAAATGATAAACAACATGTCCGGTTAATGATAAAACAATCAGGATATTGGTAATCACTGGAAGCCATATCCGAAGGAAATTGACAGACCTGCCTTTTAAAAAGTCCTCTTCACTTTGAAGCCATCCTGTCAATTCGTAACGGTCCTTTTCTCCACATTTTTGATGATAAAAAACCAATTGCATCTGTTGCCGGAAATCCCTTTCATCCGACAATTCCGCAATAGCCCGTTGTCTTTCTATGATTTTGTTACTAAAACAATGTGCATTGATAAAATATTCGGCCAACCTGTTCTTTCCAAAAATTGTGACGCTACGGTTGATGCACTGAAAAAGAGAGTTATTCCCGAAAAGATCAAGGTCAAATGAGTAGGAATGGTCCGGGTCTTTGAACTCATCACCCGGCTCAAAAGGAGAAAAATCGCCTTCAATTGCTTTAATTTCATTTTTACAAACCTGGATCAAGTGGTTTGCACGTTCAATCCTTCGTTTCAAAACAAAATCCAACCAGCTTGAACCTACAAATACCAGAATCGAAGAAACTGCCAAGAAAATCAGAGTTATATCATTATGAATCAAATAACTATAGATCAATATAACACCACTGACAAAAGAAACAAACCTTAATAACGGCAGGTATTTTTCTCTTTTTGAAAGTTCCTCCACATCCTTTTCAATTTTCCCAATCTGTTTCTCGTATTCTTTCCTTATATCTGCCATCTTTAAAACATCAAATTCTACTTTTGAATTGCACTTATGGAAATCGAATTTCCCTTATACTAAATTTGCCAAAAATACAAAGGGAATCATTAATTTCGGGCTGTCAAAATTAATAAACATATGAAAGCAGCCGTATTGACCAAATATCGTGAGTTCGAGGTGAAAGAGGTGCCAGTTCCTGAATTCAAACCTGGGGAAGTATTGGTAAGAATAGAATATGCCTCAATTTGTGGAAGCGACATGCACATTTTCACTGGCGATTTTCACCCAAGGACCCCTATCCCCTTTATTCCGGGACATGAAATGGCAGGCATTATTGAAAAAGTTGGTGATGAAGTCGTTGATTACAAGGTAGGTGAAAAAGTTGCGATTGACCCTATCATCTGGTGCGGTAAATGTCCCGCCTGCCTTGCCGGGCATTATCCGGCTTGTACCTCGCTGAAATTGATCGGCATTGATCAGGATGGAGGTTTTTGTCAGTATGTGGCTGTTCCAGAGTCGATGCTTTACAAAGTTCCCTTTCACATTTCCTCAAAACACGCATCGTTGTTGGAGATTTTGGCTATTGGTTTCCATGCAAACAAAAGGGCCGGTGTGAAAAGCGGTGACACGTTGGCAATCTGGGGTGCCGGAAGGGTTGGACAAGTCATCCTGCAAGCCGCAAGGACAAAAACAAGCAAACCCATTTATGTGATCGACATCATCGACAGCAGGTTAAAGATTGCAGCTTCATCGAATGACAATGTGATAACAATAAATGCATTAAATGAAAATCCTGTCGAGGCCATTAAAAGATATACAAATGGGAAAGGGGTTGACATAGCTTTTGAAGCTGTTGGGCACGCCCATCCTGTTGAGGGAGTGGTTCACCCCATCCGTGGCTGCATCCAAAGCATAAACGGTGGCGGTACCGTTTGCACCCTTGGTTTATCGGATGAAGAAGCACCCATTGTTTTCAAGGAATTGATCTGGAAAGAGGGTAAAATCCTGACTTCGAGGGTAAGCCATGGCGAATTTGCTGAAGCCATCGAACATCTTGCAAAAGGAAACCTGAAGCCTGAATCGTTGATTTCGGTAGTAATGCCAGCTGAAGATATCCAGAAAGCCTTTGAATTGTTGGAATCAAATCCTGAGAAATACCTTAAAATATTGATCGACTTCCGGTAACGAGAAAAGAAAAGGAGAATTCAGGGAACTGGGAAGGGGTGAAATTTTGAGATTTTAAATTCAAATCTTATAAATATTTTTCATTTAAATTTTACATTTTATATAATTAACTGAATCACATTTAATTAACACATCTCAATGAAAAGAACCTTTATCGTATTGATTGGCTTAATCGTAGCAACAAACATGGTAAATGCCCAGTGGAAACCAGCCGGGGATCATATTAAAACTGTTTGGGCGGAAAAAATCGATGTACAGAATGTATTGCCAGAATACCCACGCCCGTTGATGGAACGCACCGAGTGGCAGAACCTGAACGGACTTTGGGAATATTCCATTCAAAAGGCAGGTGCTGCAGAACCCTCCAAATTTGATGGCTCGATTCTTGTGCCATTCGCCATTGAATCAAGCCTTTCTGGTGTACAAAAGACTGTTGGCCAGGAAAATGAATTGTGGTATAAAAGGACATTTGCAGTTTCCCCAAAATGGAAAGGCAAACGGATTTTGCTCCAGTTTGGCGCTGTTGATTGGAAATCGGAGATCTGGTTGAACGACATCAAAATTGGTTCGCACAAAGGGGGTTATACACCTATTAGCTTTGATATCACCCCATTTCTGAACAAAACACTAGATCAAAAATTGGTTGTCAGAGTTTGGGACCCGACCGATGCAAGTTTTCAACCGCGAGGAAAACAGACCAATGCGCCTAAAGGAATTTTTTATACTTCTGTGACAGGGATCTGGCAGACAGTCTGGATCGAAGCGGTTCCTGAAAAATACATTACTTCCGTTAAAACTGTCCCCAATGTTGACAAAGGACAATTGAACATCAAGGTTTCAGCAGAAGGCACTTCAAAAGCGGAATACTTTGAAGCAAAGGTCTTTGATGGTGGAAAACTCATTACTTCGGTAAAATCGGCAGTTGCGGAAGCCGCTGACATATCAATTTCAGAAGCAAAACTCTGGAGTCCGGAATTGCCTTTTCTTTATGACTTGCAGGTCAGCCTGATCAGCAATGGTGTCGTAATTGACCAGGTAAAGAGCTATTTTGCGATGCGGAAAATCTCGACCAAACGCGACAATAACGGGATTGTAAGGATACAGTTGAACAACAAGGACTATTTTGGCTTTGGCCCGTTGGATCAGGGTTGGTGGCCCGATGGTCTATATACCGCCCCAACTGATGAAGCCCTTAAGTACGACATTCAAAAAACCAAAGACCTTGGCTTTAACCTGATCCGCAAGCATGTCAAAGTGGAACCTGCCCGTTGGTATTCTCATTGCGACAAGTTGGGTATCCTTGTCTGGCAGGATATGCCAAGTGGAGGCGAATCGCCAAGATGGCAAAGTCAGCAGTATTTCAATGGGATCGAGTTCCTGCGTACCGATGAATCGGAAGCCAACTACCGTCGGGAATGGAAAGATGAAATGGATTTGTTAAGTTCCAATCCATCAGTAATTTGCTGGGTTCCGTTCAATGAAGCATGGGGACAATTCAAAACCAAGGAGATTGTCGAATGGACCAAAGGTTATGATCCAAGCCGTCTTGTTAACCCTGCCAGTGGGGGCAACCATTATCCGATAGGCGATATGCTCGATTTGCACAATTATCCGATGCCAAAACTGTATCTCTATGATGGACAAAGACCTACAGTTCTGGGTGAATATGGTGGGATCGGTTTCCCTATGGAAGGGCACCTATGGGCATCCGACAAAAACTGGGGCTATGTCCAATTTAAAGATTCAAAAGCAGTTACCGACGAGTATGTTAAATATGGCGAAATGTTGCTGAAAATGGTCAAAACCGGTTTCTCCGCAGCAATTTATACGCAGACTACCGATGTTGAAGGTGAGGTAAACGGATTAATGACCTATGATCGAAAGGTTGTCAAAATGGAAGAAAACCGTGTAAAAGAGATCAACCAGAAGATTTGCAATTCGTTGAATAAGTAAGCATTAGAAGGATGGTGGCTAGCAACTGGCAGCTGGCGTTTGGCTACTGGCAACTGGCGGCTGGCGGCTGGCCGCTGGCTATCTTTTAAAAGTGTATTTACATTCCAAAAAATAAAAAACCATTAAGGTTAAATAGATCAATGATACAACTATTTTCTCGATGTATATCGTCCCTAAAGGGACTTCGGCAATAATTTACTTTGTGTTCTACCGATATTATATCCCTAGCGGGACATTCTGATTGGAGAATAATATTGATATAATGCCTATTCAATTTAAACGATTGTCCCGATAGGGACTGGATATTGGTAGAAGGTTGTTAACAGGGCAAAAGAGTCCTTTAAGGACGATACATCATTCACCGGAAAACAAGATTAAAATACAAGAATCCCCGTAGAGATTAATACAAATTACTGTATATTAATCCACTACTGGGCTTTTTGTGTGGGTCATGCGATTTCCAATCGCATCAGAAAATAATAACGCGATTGGAAATCGCGCGACCCGATCGTTAAAACCATGTAATTTCAAATGGGCTTTCTATACCTTCAACGTGGGTAAAAACTGGGGCTGCTTCCTGTTTTTGGAAATTTGTTCATAGGCGTAACCGATGGCAATGATTTCGGATTCCCCAAAGGCTTTACCGATAAACGAAAGTCCCACAGGCAGTTCGCTTATAAATCCCATCGGCACGGTAATGGACGGATAACCTGCAACAGCGGCAGGGGTATAGGTTCCATAACCTGTCCAGAAATCACCATTGATCAGGTCGTTGCACCACGAAGTGCCGGTAGCTGGGCCACAAAGCACGTCGAGCTTTTGCTCAATGAATAATTTATTGATGAATTTCCGGTAAGTTTCAATTTTAACCAAAGCAGCCTGATATACCTTACTTTCAATTCCACCAAGAGCTTCAGATTTCACCAAGATTTCCTGTTTAAAAAAGGGCATCGCTTTCGGCTCGTTCTGGACATTATAATCGATGATGTCTTTTAAAGATTTCATTTTAGTTGTAGCCGTTGCAAGATAACGGTTTAATCCATCCTTAAATTCATAATGCAATATATCCGATTCGGCTTTCCCAAATTCTTCGGTCTTGTGCATAAACTCTACCTCAACTATAGTCGCCCCATTTCGCTCCATTTGGGACAGGGCTTCTTTCAATATTTTGTCGATCCCTTCATGCCGTTTGAGCATCGATTTTTCAACTCCGATTCGCTTGCCTTTTAATCCATTAATATCCAAATATTTGGTATAGTCCTTTGCAGGTTGTGCATTCTTCACGGTAGCCTCATCTTTTGGATCACTTCCTGAAATTACAGAAAGAAGAACAGCAGCATCGGTAACAGTCCTGGTCAATGGACCCGCTGTGTCCTGCGATTTGGATATTGGGATAATCCCTGCACGGCTAACCAAGCCAATTGTAGGTTTTATCCCAACGACCCCATTCATCGAAGCCGGACAAGCAATTGAGCCATCTGTTTCGGTACCAATGGCCACGGCACAAAGATTGGCCGAAACAGCAACACCGGAGCCTGAACTGGAGCCACATGGGGAGCGGTCGAGCAGGTAAGGATTTTTGGTTTGTCCACCACGGCTGCTCCAACCACTCGATGAACGCGTTGACCGGAAATTGGCCCATTCGCTCAGATTTGTTTTGCCAAGGATGACTGCACCTGCCTCCCGAAGTTTCTGAACAATCATGGCATCAACAGTTGACTTGTTGTCGAGCAAAGCAAGAGAACCAGCGGTGGTCAGCATTTTATCAGCAGTGTCGATGTTGTCCTTGATCAAAACAGGGATTCCATGCATCGGGCCACGCCATTTCCCTGATTTTAGCTCGTCGTCCATTTTTCCTGCAATAGCCAGGGCATCGGGATTGAGTTCGATGATGGCGTTCAATGCAGGTCCGCTCTTGTCCAAATCTTTAATCCGGTCGAGGTACATTTGGGCAAGTTTGGAATAAGTCAGTTTACATCTTTTAACCAAATCCTGCAACTCATTAATTGTTAATTCTTTAATATCCAAACTATTTTGAGGATTATCCTTTTCGTTTTTTGAATTTTGGGAAGTATTGCACGAAACAATCGTTAAGGTTGTCAACGAAATAGCTGCCAATGAGCCATTTTTGAGAAATTTCCGTCTGTTCATATCTTAATATTTTAATTGATCGTATTTTGCTGCTAAGACACTAAGGTACAACTTGTCCCGATTCCCAGGAAAGTTTCAATACCATTTAAACACTTTTAAACCTGAAACAAAGGTAACCATTCCGATTGTCGAAAGGATCAAGATTGGCTTGACCAATTCAGCCCATCCTGCACCTTCGAGGAAAACTCCACGAATCCCATCGGCGATCATGGTCAATGGCAATGCCTGAATATAAGGGATAACTGCATCAGGAAAATTGTGGTAACTGAAATAGATCCCTGAAAGAAGCATCATCGGCATCACGACCACGTTGATGATACCATTCCCTACAAAGGTGTTCGAAGTCCGTGATGCCAATAAAAGGGCAATTCCACAGAAAGCAAAAAATCCGGCACAAAAAAGGGTGATCAAGGCTGGTATATTCCCCTCGATCGTCATGTCGAAGAAATACTTTGCAAAAAGGTACAAGACCAATGCTTCGATTGCACAAAGTACGAACCGAGCCACAAATTGTGAGACCATGAAACTGCTTTTGCTCATTGGCGTTGCGACCAACCTACGGAGCAATTTCTTTGACCGTTTTTCGATCAGCGAATAGCTTATCCCCCACATCGTGCTCATCATCAACCCCATCGCAATAAGCCCTGGAATCAGGAAGTCGATGTAACGCGTCCCTTTTTGGGAAAGTGGTTTGATCATCGCCTGTGCGAGATCGTCCTGTTTTCCTTTTAAGATACTCGAAAACTGGAGATAGGAAGCTTTGGCCTCGCCACTCTTGGGATCGAAATGAAATTGCAAACCTTCGGTTCTTTCTTCCAGGACAAGGTTAACGACCCCCCGTTTCAAAAGGACGTATGCTTGCTCCCAAGTGCCATCGATCACTTTATAATGAGTGGTGCCTAGGCCCTGAATCGTCACATCACGCTCCTTCGCTTTTCCGTCCGGGGAATTGATATTTTTAATTTCTGTGGCCGTTTCCATAAATTTACGGAAGGAAGGATCAGGATATTGGTCATTCTTTACCTGCATAATCGTGATCACCGACTCGTTTTCCTTGTTAAAGGCCATTCCTAACCCCCATGCCATCAGGATAGGGAACAACAACGACCAGAATATAACTTCCGGTTCACGGGCAAAAGTTTTGAACTGAATTATAATTAATTGTAAAAGAGAGGATTGCATAACTAGTGATTGAATGGTTATTGATCTAAACGTCTTCCGGTCATTTCGATGAATAAATCATCAAGCGTCATCTTGTGACATTCGAGCGATTTCATACTAAATCCATTCAGTTTTACCAACGACAGAAGTGTTGGAAGCTGAACAACAATATCCGAAACGAACAGTTTATATTTTAAAGTTTTGTCATCCAGATCGATCCTACCCAAACCACTATTCCGGATAAAATCGACATTTACATCCTTCTCCTTGAATGAAAACTCAATGATTTCGTGGAAGTTATTGGCTGTTAAAATCTCGCTTAAAGTCCCCTGTGCCAGTATTTTGCCTTTGTCGAGGATAACGATCCTTTCACAAAGATATTCTGCTTCTTCCATGTAGTGCGAAGTAAGGATCAAGGAGATCTTGTGTTCCTCCCGAAGGCGCATCAGGATATTCCACATCTCGCGGCGGGCAGTTGGGTCAAGGCCTGTGGTTGGTTCGTCCAGCAACAACAGTTTAGCCTTATTAAGCATGGCAATCCCCAATGCAAGGCGTTGCTTTTGTCCACCAGACAATTTATCGACAAATGCTTTTTGCTTTTCGCGAAGGTTGACCAACTCCAAAACCTCCTCAACACGGGTCTTGGGCAGGTCATAAAAGCTTGCAAACAGCTTTAGAGTTTCCTTAACGGTCACTTTTTCGATAAAATGGGTCTCCTGCAAAGATAGCCCGATCAGGTGGTGCAACTCTTTGGCATGGCCGGCCCAATGTTTTCCATCGATCAGGATTTCACCGCTGTCGGGTTGCTGTATCCCTTCGATCATCTCTACAAGCGTAGTCTTGCCAGCACCATTGGGCCCAAGCAAAGCCAAAAATTCGCCTTGTTGCATCTCAAGGTCGATCCCATCAACAGCCTTTACATCTTTAAAATGCTTTATAACATTGGAAACCTTAACGATTGGGTGCATATCAAATATATTTATCTATCAAATATAATCTTTGAAATCTTCTACTGGTTCATCAAAATCTGGTGAATTGATTTTAGAATATAAATTAAGTCTTTGCATATCATTACTTTTTTACAAATATACGATTCCATTGAAGAACTGTTAACTAAAAATTCTGGTTACTGGAAATCAAAATGTAAAAAACGGAACAATCCACACGGAATCAAATATTTTCATAATATTGTTCCGTTAGTTTCAGCAAGTATTCCGCACAATCGGGATGACCTTCTTTTGGAGCCCATGTAGCAAAATTCTTGTCCGAAATCTGTATGTATGGCCCATCCTTGATCTCATAGACCACAGTTCCCGATTCGAGCGAAAAAACTGTATGCCATGTCCCAGCTGGAATTTCAATCCCATGGTTTCCATGGAGATGATTGAGCAAAATGAATTCCTGGGGATTTCCTGAATTGTCAAAAATAGCAACAACCAGACTTCCACGAAGGATGATGAAAACCTCCCTTTTATCAGGGTCTTCATGCTTATGTGGTTGAATATAAGTACTTGGTTCAAAAGCATTCAGCATTCGATTGATGGGGTCTACCAGTTCTTCATGGAAATTGAAATTTAATCTATTGCGCGGTAATAAGGCAGCCTTTTGGCTTAGATCTGTGAGCAATTCATTTGTAATAATTTTAAGCATATGTGATCGATTATAATAATTAGATTCATCCCCTTCACTTGAAAGTTGTATTCTTGTATTGATTATCAATTTATTCCAATTCGAGATTATTGTAAGCAATCCATTTCTTGATCGAAGCAATAAACCGTTTTAAATGATCTTCGTTTAGAAAAAGGTTAGACCAGGTATCAAACTTCTCACATTGAACACCAAGGTAAAAGAACCAAATACTAATTACAAGTAAAGGAATAATTTTTCGCTCTTCGTCACTGATCCCGACAATCGATTCATAACCTTCTAAAAACCGGTTTAATTTATCCTGATACTCCGTTTCAACCGGATTGGTATTGTAAAGTTGAACCATAAAATAAGCAATGTCGTAACACAACCACCCGTTTCCACAAAAGTCGAAATCAAAGATCGTAACCTCATCCCCGTTGAAATGCATATTGTCGAACCAAATATCAAAATGGATTGCCCCGATCCTTAGTCCATCCATACCAATATTTTTATATTTGGCTAACAATGAATTGGTTGTATGGACAACAAAATTCATTTCATCTGAATCATGCTTATAAAATTGCTTTGCGCTTTCCAATGAATTGACCAACAACACTTCCGGAGTATAGGTAACCCGTTGCAAATCATAACCATCTGTTACTTTATGCATCCTACCCATTGCCAAACCGACCTGATAACTGTTCTCTGGGGTAAACCGGCTTCTTTTCTCTCCCTTTGCAAAGGAAAACAAAACGCCATACCTAGTTCCTTCAGGTGCATCAAACTTCTGGATGAAGTTTTGATCCTGATCTGAAATTGGAAAGGAAACAGGTACGTTGTATGCCTTCAAATGGATAAGCAACCTGACTTCTTCGGCTATTTCCAATCTGGAACGCCAACCTAATGTATAAATGCGGAATACAAATTTCTCATCACCGTCTGTAATGGTATAAAGATGGTTGATCCCTGTCCTGAATAACTTACATTCGGTGGCCGAACTTAAGTGGTATTTCTTTTGGAGAAAATGTCCCAAATAATAAGCTGACAATGTCGATTCGGTAACAGGGAAATTCTGATTGTACATTCAACTAAAATTGTATTCCGATCCAGCTTCTTGAATCGAAAAAAATGAACCCAAAAATAGGTAAAAATTAAGATTGTCCCATATAAAGGAAATGTATAAATTTGCCTTATTGGAAGACTATACGTTCATTAGAATGTTCAGGTCAAACTTTGTCATTTTCAGGAATGCCTCCATGACCCTTCCTGACTTTTCGGGATTGCCCATCAATTCCCCAAGGTTTGAAGGAACAATTTGCCACGAAACACCATATTTGTCCTTTAACCAACCACATCGATCTTCGCTTCCCCCTTCCGAAAGTTTGTCCCAAAAGAAATCAATCTCGTCCTGTGTGTCACAAAATACCTGGAACGAAATGGCTTCATTGAAATCAAACTGATGCTCCTTTGAATTGCCCATCAACATAAATGTTTGATTTTGAAGCGTGAACTGCGCATGTTTGACAGATCCTTCTACTTCACCTTCATCTGCTCCATACCTTACAATATGTTGGATACCTGAACCAGGAAAAATCGAAATGTAAAATTGTACCGCCTGTTCAGACAATGAATGTTGGCTGCCCATAAACAAGAATGAAGGGGATATCTTGTTTTGGGATCCTTCAAGTTTGCCAAGTGAAATCTGCCACGAAAGTCCGTATCGGTCATTCAACCAGCCAAATTTATCGCTCCAGGGATACCGATCAAGTGGCATCATGACAGAACCGTTTTCGGAAAGTTTTTCCCATAGAAGGTCCACTTCCTCTTCAGTTTCACAGACCACATAGAAGGAGATTGATGGATTGAATTTAAAATGCGGGCCGCCATTTAACCCATTGAATGATTGTCCACCAAGGCTAAACTCGACAGTTAGAGCCGTTCCTTCTTTTTTCCTATGGATCTCAAAACCCTCTTTCCCATAACGGCTGACGTTGGTGATTCCGGAGTTTTTAAACAAGGAGATATATAAACTGGCAGCTTCCTCTGCCTGGTCATCAAACCACAAACAAGGTGTAATAGGTTTTTTCATGTGTTTATAATTTGTTTTTTAGCGGCCACATGGAACTCGCCATGAGATAATCATGCTTCTGTGTGTGATTGGCTCCCATGTCTCGTTTCATTCTGAAATTATTTCGGCATATTTTTTAAAGTTATCCATAATCGCCTGCCAGCCATTTTTCTGAAGCTCAACAGGGTTTGTACTTTCAGCTTCAAAAGATTCGGTAACAAGGGTGCTGCCCCCCTCCTCTTTAAATTCTATTTTGACCTTTCTATCGTCCCCAAGGGTATATTCAATCCGTTGGTTTTCCTCCACAACATCATAAACACCTCCAAAGTCGAAGCCAAAACTTCCATCGCGGGCTTCCATCCTCGACCTGAATTTACCTCCTACCTGTAAATCGTTTTCAGCCCATGGCGTAAACCAATCGTCAGAGGCATGGTTCCAATGTGTAATGTGTACCGGATTCGTCCACAATTCCCATACTTTTCCGACCGGACAGTTTACCTGCACTTCCACCGTAATTATTGTATTCATAGCATTTTACTGAATTAATGTTGTTTGTATTTTAAGTCCGTTTGCTATCCAAATAGCAAATTCCTTACCTTAACAGATAAATCCATCAATTGTTGAAATAAAAAATCATGAAAGTATTTATTGAACACGTTCATTAACTTTACCGCTTAATAAAAATCATGATCAATGACAAAGTCCGAAGATAGTCCATTCGCCAAATACGACCGCTTACGTAAAAAAATTGACAAGATCGGCAAGTCAATGGAAAAAGTTCATGGGCAGCACCTGACCTGTAAAAAGGGTTGCGACCTGTGCTGCATGTCCATTTCCGTATTCCCCATCGAATTTTATGCCATCAAAGCTGAACTTGACCTTTCAAATTTATCGGAATTGCCTTTACCAGGAAACGACATTGATTGCAGGTATTTGGTTGACCATAATTGTGCGATCTATCCTTCCCGACCTGTGATCTGCCGGACACATGGTCTGCCATTGCTCTACATGAGCTTCGATGCCGATGATTATGAGTTGTCGTGTTGCGAACTGAACTTTACCGATTTTGATTTCGATGATTTTAATGAGGAGAACACCTTTCCGATGGACCGGATCAACAGTCAGCTTTACGCGATCAACAAAGAATTTGTAGCGACCTACGAAGGTGGGAAGTACTACGAAACAGATAGGATATCGCTGGCGGAGTTGGTGTAGGGGAAGGCGGCTCGCGGTTGGTGGCTGTTGGCTGGCATTGGCTGCAAGTGCTCAAGTATAGATTTGAATTTTGGTATCCAATCCAATCAGTCAACAAAAAAGGGCCAACTACCATACATTATTTCGAAATCATTTTTAGCAGGAATCCAATCTTTTCATGCAAAATTCATTAACATTATTAGACCGTTAAATTCCGACTTAAATTCCTTGCTTTCCCCTGTTTTATGTATTTTTGCCAATGGTTGCTGAATAGGCAACATTAATTATGCAGTTTTTATCGTATTGTTAATCAAATAGATATTAGATCATGTCAGAATTTATTTATCAAAAACCTTTCCCTGTTGGTAAAGACACCACAAAGTACAGGCTGTTGACCAAGGAATTTGTTTCTACCATCAAAGTTGAAGGGCGCAAAATATTAAAGGTCGCTCCCGAAGGGCTTGAACTGCTTGCCCGTGAAGGATTTGCAGATGTCTCTTTCTATTTAAGGGAAGCACACCTCGAAAAAGTGGCAGCCATCCTTCAGGACAAGGAAGCCAGCGACAACGATATCTTCGTGGCTTACACGATGTTGCTGAACCAGGTCGTTTCTGCCGAGGGCGAATTGCCAACCTGTCAGGACACGGGCACTGCAATCGTAATGGGAAAGAAAGGCGAAAATGTCTGGACCGGTGGCGACGATGCCAAATCGCTTTCCAAAGGGATTTTTGATACATATCAGGACCGCAACCTTCGTTATTCCCAGGTCGTGCCATTCACCATGTTCGACGAGAAAAATACAGGGACCAACCTTCCTGCACAAATCGATATCTATGCCACAGAAGGGAACAGCTACGAATTTCTCTTTGTAACAAAGGGTGGCGGTTCGGGTAACAAAACTTACCTTTATCAGCAGACCAAATCGTTGCTCAATGAGGAGAGCCTTACCAAGTTTATCAAGGAGAAGATCAAAGATCTTGGGACTTCTGCTTGTCCTCCCTACCATCTTGCTGTTGTGATCGGTGGAACATCAGCCGAAGCCAACCTTACCACTGTTAAGAAAGCCTCTGCCGGTTATTTCGACCACCTTCCAACTCAGGGCAACATCGGCGGCCAGGCTTTCCGCGACCTCGAATGGGAAGAGAAGATCACAAAGATTTGTCAGGAATGTGGTTTAGGTGCGCAGTTTGGCGGCAAATATTTTGTCCACGATGTTAAGGTGGTCAGGTTGCCACGTCATGCAGCATCTTGCCCTGTAGGTATTGGCGTAAGCTGTAGTGCCGACCGTAACATCAAAGCGAAGATTACCGAAGACGGGATTTTCCTTGAAGAGCTGGAACGCAATCCTGCAAGGTTCCTTCCCAAAGAAGCACCTTTTATGCAACCTGCTGTTGACATCGACCTTGACCAGCCAATGGATGAAGTCAGAAAAGAACTTTCAAAATATCCGGTAAAAACAAGGCTTAACCTAAAAGGGACCCTGATCGTTGCCCGGGATATTGCCCATGCTCAGATCAAAGAGATGATCGATGCAGGAAAACCAATGCCCGAATATTTCAAGAACCACCCGGTTTACTATGCAGGTCCTGCTAAAACACCTAAAGGGATGGCTTCCGGTAGTTTCGGACCTACAACAGCAGGGCGCATGGACAGTTATGTTGATTTGTTCCAGGATCTTGGTGGCTCGATGATCATGCTTGCAAAAGGGAACCGCTCCAAACAGGTGACCGATGCCTGCAAGAAACATGGTGGGTTCTACCTTGGCTCCATCGGGGGACCTGCTGCAATCCTTGCCAAAGACAGTATCAAATCGGTCAAAGTGGTTGACTTTGAGGAGTTGGGGATGGAAGCCGTCAGGGAGATTTATGTGGAGAACTTCCCGGCGTTTATTATTGTGGATGACAAGGGGAATGATTTCTTTGAGCAGATAAAATAGCAGGGAGCATGGGGCTTGGGGCTGGGCTGCCAGATAATAACCTTTGTGCCTTTATCAAAAACCTATGTGCCTATGTGTTTAAAAATCTAACACATAGGTACATAGGTAAAATATGAGGGCACATAAAAGTTCAAAATCATCTATTTGCTATTGTCAGGTATTCCGCCTCTTTTTAAAAATTCATTAGTAAATTCCTACATCCTCTCCGGAACCTCAATTCCCAATAACGAAAATCCATTCTTGATCGTACTGCCTATTGTTTTGGCGAGCAGTAACCTGAACTTGCGGATTTGTTCGTCGGGTTCGTTCATAATCGATATGTCGTGGTAAAACTGGTTGAACTCTTTTACAAGGTCATAAACAAAATTGGCAACCAATGCAGGACTGTGGTTTTGACCGGCATCTTCGACAACAGAAGGAAATGAACTTAGTATTTTGATCAAAGCACATTCCTTTTCGTTGATCTCTATTGCAGGAACCTCAAGCGGAATTTCAATCCCGGCATCGGCGGCTTTGCGAAGAACGCTTTGGATACGGGCATAGGTATATTGAATAAACGGGCCGGTATTCCCATTAAAATCAATCGATTCCTCGGGATTGAACATCATCGTCTTTTTCGGATCGACTTTCAAAATAAAATATTTCAACGCCCCAAGCGCAACCGTGTGGTAAATTCTCTCCTTCTCTTCGTCAGAGTAACCATCCAGTTTGCCAAGTTCTTCCGAAACTTTGCGGGCTACATCGATCATTCCGGCAACCAAATCATCGGCATCGACAACAGTCCCTTCACGAGATTTCATTTTTCCCTGCGGCAGCTCCACCATCCCATAAGAGAAATGGTAAAGGTCTTTGCCCCATTTGTAGCCAAGTTTGTCGAGCAACAATGAAAGTACCTGGAAATGATAGATCTGCTCATTCCCTACCACATAGATCATATGGTCGATCGGATAATCGGAGTAACGGATCTTTGCAGTGCCAATGTCCTGGGTCATGTAAACAGAGGTGCCATCCGAACGCAACAAAATTTTCCGGTCGAGGCCATCCTTTGAAAGGTCGGCCCAAACGGATGTATCGTCCATCTGCTCAAAGATTCCCTCTTTTACCCCGCGAAGCACCTCATCACGGCCAACTGTGTATGTGTTTGATTCATAGTATATCTTATCGAAGTCAACACCCAAAGTTTTGTAGGTCTCGGCAAACCCTGCATATACCCAACTATTCATCGTTTCCCAGAGTTCGCGTGTTTCGGGGTCGTTGGCTTCCCACTTAAGCAGCATTTCACGGGCTTCTTTGATAATCGGGGCTTTCTCTTTTGCCTCATCTTCTGTTGATCCTTCAGCAACCAGGGCTGCAATTTCCTTTTTAAACAACTGGTCGAACTTCACGTAATATTCGCCAACCAAATGGTCGCCCTTTTTGCCTGATGATTCAGGGGTTTCGCCTTGACCCAGTTTTTGCCAGGCCAGCATCGACTTGCAAATATGTATCCCACGATCGTTTACAATATTGGTCTTCACCACTTTGTTCCCATTGGCCTTCATGATTTCGCTGATGGAGAAACCAAGAAGGTTATTGCGGATATGTCCCAGATGGAGCGGTTTGTTTGTATTTGGGGAGGAATACTCGATCATGACCATTTCAGAATTTTCACCCGAAAACTTAAAACCGAAATTCTCATCAGCAGCAGCCATGTTCAACTGGTTGATCCAATAATTGTTGCTGATCTCCAGGTTCAAAAATCCCTTGACAATGTTGTAACCCGAAAGTTCTGTAATTGAATCGACTAAAAAAGCACCGATCTCTTCTGCCGTTTGCTCTGCCGTCTTTTTGGAAAATCTCAGGAATGGGAAAACCATCACGGTCTTATCTCCGGCAAACTCCTTGCGTGTTGTCTGGACCTGCACCTGTTTTTCGTCAACTATTTGTCCATAAAGCACTTTTATGGCTTCAATTACTTTATTCCTGATTAAGATTTCCATTACTTTTGTGTTGTCATTTTAAGGCTGCAAATATAGGAAAATAGTCACTATTTCTATTTTCGCGTCTTGGATGGTTTATGTTTAATTAATAGAAGGATATGCCAAAGAAGATTGTTGCTGATCAGGATGACCAGGTCAATGAAATTATAGATCGTATTTGTGAGATTTCGGGGAAAGCATTGCCCATTGGGGCTACCATTGCAATGATCGGAAAGGTGATCCATCTCAGGGAGATCGGTGCAGATGAGGTCACCGTCCGCAAACAGATTTCAGGAGTTACTGGAATCGGCTTTAACGATCTTCGCATCGATGAAATCATTTTCGAAATTGAGGAACAACCCGAACAGAATACTTATATGCCCTTCAACAACAGTCTGTTTGAGGGTTTGAAATCGAAACTGGATGAAGAACCGGAATAATACTAAAGAATAGAATCTAAAGATCTTCATTTAGGTTTTTTAAAAACTCTTTGGCTCTCTGTGAATCCTCTGTGGTTCTCTGTGTAACTAATAGCATCACATTATTTCTTAGTAACTGTAAGCGCATTTTTGCAAGCTTTTTAACACACTTATCGAACGAGTCTCATTTAATCATTTTGGGCTACTCTATTTTGTTTATAATTTCCTTTAGTTGTTCGATTTCTTCCTTACTTAGGTTTTCTTCCTTCACCATAAACGAAAGCAAAGATGCTGGTGAACCGCTGAAGTAGCCTGAAATCATTTTCTTCACCTGCAACTTCCTGTATTCAGATTTGCTGATCGCGGGAAAATACTCGTATGTCTTCCCATATGCCTTATAATTAAGGTAACCTTTCGCTGCCAGAATCCGGGCCACCGATGAGATCGTATTGTAGGGTGGTTTTGGATCATCGGCTATTTGTTCGATCACATCCTTAACAAATGCTTTTTTGAGGTCCCAGAATATTTGCATCACACGTTCTTCTGCTTTAGTCAATTCTTCCATCACGCTTTTATATTTCGATTACCTGAAACTCGATGTCCACGATACCAAAATCATTCCCGACCTCCTGTGGTTTGGGTGTTAAATTCGGCATAATTCTTTCATTATCAAACTTACCCATCTTGCTTAATGCCCGTACGGATTCCACAATTCTGGTTTTGCTGAACAAATCTCCTTGCCTGACCGTGATTTTTGATAGGACTTCATCAGTGGAAACATTTTTGTTCCCTTTGACAGACACTTTGCCGATTTTGCCCCGTATCCCTTCATAGATTGTAATTGTCAAGTCAATTGTTCCCCCATTTACAGGATTTTCCTGAATGTCCATTTTTGAGAACAAATAACCTTTGTCCAGATAATAGGTCGAAATTCCATCCATATCGGACCAAATACGTTTCTCAAAACTCTTTTTCACATATTCATCCCCAGTTTTTAATCCCAGGATCTTGTTTAATCCATCGTTGCTGATGATCGTATTGTTGACCCAGGTAATTTTCCCAATTTTTGGTTGAGAATTGACATTTGAATTGATACCCAAGTTTGGGGAATCATTTTGATTTGTTGCAGGCGAATATTCCAGGTAAGAAAAAGATAGTAAAAGGATCGCTGCAACTGGGACAAAGGAGAAAAATAGCAGCTTACCAGCTGACAAAGAGCGTTTTTTTGAGATCATTTTTATTCTGTTTTTAATTTGTTTGTTTGTAAATCCGGTCAAAAGGAAGGAAGGTTTTGAATCAACCGCAAGATCCAAAAGCAATTGGGCATAATTCCTTTTTGCTTCGTCATTCCCGACAACTTTTCCATCTGCAATAAATTCATGTACCTCCTGTAACTTTGATTTTGCAAAATAGACCAGTGGATTAAACCAAAACAGGATCGAGTACACTTCAACAAACAATACGTCGATTGTATGTCGTTGATTGACATGGATTTTCTCATGGAGCTTGATTTGTTCCAATTCCAAAAGGGTAAGATTTTTGTGATTCCGGCTGATAAAAATATAGTTCAGGAAAGAATAAGCCGCTACCCGTGTATTGGTTGTGATGATCCAATAGTTGCCTTCCTTGCTTCTCTCATTGTTGCGGATGCTTTCTTTGATTTCCAGTAAACTTTGGATAAAGAGAAATGATTTATAAAGTACACCGACAACATAAATGGTCAATAATAGGAAGATCAAATAGTATTGCCAGTTTGCAGCAGGACTTGACTGAATTCCATGTTCAAAGGTATTGGGCGAAAAAATAGTTGGAAGGCTTAAATTGATCAGGTATAACTGCTTATCCAACAAACCATTTCCAACAATTGAAGAAAACAATTGATCGGGAATCTTCAACAAATGGAGAAACAAGCTTAACGTTAGGCTGGACAATAAATATACCCGCATCCAATTAAAGTGTGTCAGATTTGAAAGGGCAAGACGATAAAAAGTAAGAAAGAACAACAGGCAAACTGAAGACTCAATCAGGTAATCAATAAATGCAGTTCCCATAAATCAATTTTAAAATGTGTAGCAAACATATAACTTATATCTAAGTTATGCAACTGTATTTTACGTTTTATAATTGAAAAATCAGTTAATAATTGTTAAGAACTATCGATGCAATCCAAAAGAGGGGTTTGGATGCTTTAATCAACTGTTGTGTTGCGGCGCAAAGAGCTTTTCAGCTTTAAAGAAATTTCTGATTGCGCCTCTTGTAGGGGAATTGATTATTTTCTACAAATATTTCGCACCTCTGGTGCTTTGGACTGCACTGAAAATGGATCTTACTTCCCGTAACAAGTGTCTAATCAAGGTGACTGTTGAATACACTTATCAAATAGAATTCAATGTGTTATAACAAAATAAAAATCATTATACCTCTTTTTCAATCACATCTTCAACACTCATCCATGCCCCAAAAACACAATTTGGTAAAGGAGGTGTAAGTGGTAAAAACCCTTTCACTATTTTTCCGCTTTCAACTATTAGCGGTTCCCTGACTTTCATCCCCTCACAAAATTGTGCAAAATCCCCCTCTTTACCATACATGATCCTGAATTCTCCTGTAGAACCTTGTGAAAGATGATCCCTTAGC
>CAIYPA010000349.1 GCA_903927965.1 uncultured Bacteroidia bacterium
AGAAGGAATGTATCTGATCCTGCGTCCCGGTCCTTATGTTTGTGCTGAATGGGATTTCGGAGGCTTGCCCTTCTATTTATTAAGTATTCCCGATATCAAAGTACGGTGTATGGATCCCCGTTATACACAACCTGCTGAACGGTACATCAAAACCCTGGCACTTCAGGTAAAGGAGCTTCAGGTTACCAAAGGTGGCCCGATCCTGATGGTGCAGGTTGAAAACGAATATGGCAGTTATGCCAATGATAAGAATTACATGAAATGGCTTCAGGAAGTCTGGAAGAAAAATGGCATTGAAGTGCCGTTTTATACCTCCGATGGTGCGACCCCATTTATGCTCGAAGCCGGTTCATTGCCCGATGCGGCAATTGGCCTCGACCCAGGGTCCAACGCTTCCAATTTTGCCGAAGCAACCAAGGCCAATCCAAATGTCCCTTCCTTTTGCAGCGAACTCTATCCAGGTTGGCTGACCCATTGGGGCGAAGAGTGGCAGCGTCCTGACACCACGGGTCTCCTCAAAGATGTGAAGTGGCTCATGGACAACAAAAAATCGTTCAACTTTTATGTGATCCATGGTGGGACCAACTTCGGATACTGGGCTGGTGCAAATGCCTTTAGTCCAACGCAATACCAACCCGATGTGACGAGCTACGATTACGATGCCCCGATCAACGAAATGGGCCAGGCTACCCCAAAATACTATGCTTTGCGCAGATTGCTGGCACAATACAACCCTCCGAAAACCAAGGTGCTGCCAGTCCCTGCTGCATTGCCTGTGATCGAAATACCAGAAATCGCCATGACAGCAGCCGCTTCCGTTTGGGAGAATCTGCCGGCCCCGATCCTATCTGCCCAACCAAAACCAATGGAGATGTTGGGACAGTCAGGTGGATTTATCCTTTATCGTACCAACCTGATCGGCCACAAAAAGGGAAAACTCCGGATAACCGAACTCCACGACTACGCCACCATTTTTGTGGATGGGAAGTATATCGGCAAGCTTGACCGTGGCAAAGCAGAAAATATCATCGAACTGCCAGCTTCGGTCTCAGTCAATCCTCAATTGGATATTCTTGTTGAGGGGATGGGGCATATCAACTTTGCAGAATACATGATCGATCGTAAAGGGATTACCGAGCGTGTCTCCCTCAATGGCATGACCCTGATGAACTGGCAGATCTACACCCTTCCTTTTGACGAAGCTTACCTGAGCAACCTTCAGTTCCATGTTCGCGAAAAGGCGCAACCCGGCAACTTCTTCAAGGGTGAATTCCAACTTACCTCAGTCGGGGATACCTATCTGGATCTTAGCCAATGGGAGAAAGGCATTGTTTGGGTCAACGGTCACAACCTTGGACGTTACTGGCAGATTGGCCCTCAAAAGCATTTGTTCTGCCCTGCCCCTTGGCTCAAAAAAGGGATGAACGATATTGTGGTTTTTGATCTGCATATGTTGGCTCCGAAAGTGGTTAAAGGGGTGAAAAGCTTGTAAGACTTGACTTTCCAAATCTTGAGTCCACTCCGAAAAGCCTACTTCTGCCACAAAGACACAAAGGCTCAAAGGCTTCACTAAGTGCATAGTGTTGATA
>CAIYPA010000350.1 GCA_903927965.1 uncultured Bacteroidia bacterium
CGATTCAAGAGTCATGAATGCGGATAATTTTTTAATAGATGAGTCCGCCTTAACCGGCGAGTCTGTTCCTGTGGCTAAAATTTCTGATGCGCTGGAAAAAAGTACAGAGGAAGTTTTTAAAGCAAAAAATATTCTTTTTTCTGGCACTTGTATTATTCGTTTGTATTTCAAATGTTTCTGCACAGGATTGGCCACAGTATCTTGGGCCACACAGAAACAGTTACTCAGATCAGAAGGGTCTTTTGCGAACCTGGCCCCAAACAGGACCGGAAGTTCTTTGGAGTGCCAATGTCGGCATTGGGTATGGTGGGCCTGTAGTGAAAGACGGCAAGATCTATTTGCTCGACAGGGACGATAAAGTTGGCGACAACCTGAGGTGTTTCGACCTGGCAGATGGGAAAGAGCTCTGGAATTTTGCCTATAATGCACCCGGATCGGTTATGTTTCCCGGTTCCCGAAGTGTACCCACGGTTGACGGAAACCATGTTTATACCTGTGGCCCTTATGGCGACCTCTATTGCATAGACACCAAAACGCACAAACCTGTTTGGAACAAAAATGTCTGGAAAGACTTTGGTGGCCAGGAGATCCCAACCTGGGCAATTGCACAATGCCCGTTGGTATATGGTGATTTACTGATCGTTGCATCCCAGGCACCCGAAGCTGGAGTTGTGGCTTATGAAAAGCTCACCGGTAACCTGAAATGGAAGACGCCTCCAGTTGGTCCAGTAGGATATGTTAGTCCCGCGATTGTAAAAATTGATGGCACCGACCACGTTGTGATGATTTCTGCATCCGGAAGGGGCGAGAGTGGCGGCAAGGGAAAAGTTGTTGGGATTAACCCGATCACAGGCAAAGTCTTATGGGAATATGCCAACTGGAATTGCCATATCCCTGTTCCGAGTGCAGTGGATGCCGGAGAAAACAAGATATTGGTTGTGGGTGGTTATGAACTCGGTGCCACGATGATCAAAGTTGAGAAAAAGGGTGATGGGACTTATGGAACCACAGAACTTTTCACAACTGTGGAATTTGGCGACCAGACAAAGACTCCATTGTTTTATAAAGGCTATTTCTATGCCGAGTATGGCACCAACAACCGGCGCGATGGCATGGTTTGTATGGACTTGGACGGCAAAATCATGTGGAAAACCAAACGTGAACCCGACTTCAACAAAGGGAGTATGATCCTGGCGGACGGATTGTTCCTGGCAACAGATGGTGCAAAGTCTCTGTATCTGATTGAACCTGATCCAACAGCATTCAAAATGATTTCAAAAGCAGAGTTGCTCAAAGAGGGAAGCAGCAGCGGTGACCCGATGGCCTCAAGGGTCGGTGGCTCTACCCAAAACTGGGCACCTATCGCGCTTTCAAATGGCAAATTGCTGATCAGGGATCAAAGCAGGTTATTGTGCGTGAAAGTTGCAAAATAGGATATCCAGAAAAAAAGGTTGCAATGTTCAAACTCTTTTTAAAACGCTGTCAGCGTACGAAGTACCTGACAGCGTTTTAAAAGGATAAAAAATACTCCCCAATTTGCATTTCCCCAATATTCCCCCTATTTTTGGGCAAAACAAATAAAACGCTAAACAGCTATGGAAAACACAAACGA
>CAIYPA010000351.1 GCA_903927965.1 uncultured Bacteroidia bacterium
AACGGACCCTGCAATTGATCCAAGCTATTATGGCGTATATTATTGGAACGATTCCCAAACCAGGTATGATGTTGTCAATGACGCAAGTGCTGATGCAAATTATGCACAATCTGGGCAGGGATTTTTTGTAAAGGCAAAAACAGGCCTGACAGATGGTAACAATTTTGTGTCGTTTACCCCGGCTATGCAGGTCCACAATACCGCATTGGAATTTAAAGCTGCCACGCTCCCCTATCCTTCCATCAAACTCTTGGCAACCAGCAACGAGGCAAAGGTTTCAACTGATATCAAGTTTATCGATGGCACCACAAACGGTCTCGACAGGGGTTACGATGCGGGAATCCTAAAGGCTGGCGCAACGTTTTCGGTCTACACCAAACTGGTTGACGACAATGGGGTCGAGTTCCAACTTCAGTGCCTTCCAAACACCGGTTTTGGCAAATTGATCATCCCCGTAGGTATCGATTCACAAGCTGGTGGCGAAATCGTCTTCTCTGTCGAAACCGTCCAATTGGACCCAACCGCCAAGGTAATCCTTGAAGATAGACTAATAAACACATTCACAGATCTTTCCACAAATACCTATAAAGCTGCGGTCGCCGCCAATACTGCCGGTACGGGCAGGTTCTACCTTCACATGGGCGACATTATCAGCGGCCTGGAAGACCAGGTACTATCTGTAAAGGTAACTGCTTATGCGAAAGGGAATAGGGAGATCCGGGTACTGGGCGAAGTCGGCGATGGTGCAATTGCTACGTTGGTCAATGGTTTGGGTCAGGTCGTGCTATCAAAGAAATTAGGTGACGGAAACCTCAATATTATTGGCCTACCAAACCTTAGTAGCGGCGTTTATTTATTGAATATCAACAACAAAGGCACGACCCAAACAATCAAGGTGATGGTGAGGAAGTGATAGGAAATTAAAGAATTATGGAATTAAGGAATTAAAGAATTGAAAATGCGCTAGGGGCGGATCTGTGTATTATTAAAGGAAAGCGGTACTCTTGTTTTAAGGGATAATCTGTTTGCATATTTCCTTTCTAAAATCGGCAGGCGTAACACCCACAATTTGTTTGAAAAAAGTATAAAACGAAGAAGACGACTTGAAGCCAGACATTTCCGCTACACCTTGTATTGAATAATGTTCGTATTTTTTATCCGACAACAATTCTTTTGCCCGCCCAATACGGAAAGAATTGATTAAATTGAAAAAATTCATCCCATACTTGTTGTTTATTGCTTTTGAAAGGTAGTTTCTGTTGGTACTCAATACAATACATAAATCATCAATTTTCAGGTCTATATTTAAATACGGCTTTGCCTCCTCAAAATAAACAGCTAATCGGTGTCCCAGATTATCCTGATTGTTGTATTGTTCAAGATTTGCATCCGTCACATACTCAATAGTTTCTGTTGTCGCCTCTACTTGTTGATGCTGTTTATGGTCATTCAATTGCAAATCAACGGTTTGCCCTCCAACTGTCATTTTCTGGAACATGCAAACCAGCACAAAATAAACGGTTGTAATTGTGATTAAAGTATTGAAAAGTATGCGAGCTCCCATATTCTCATAAGTAGCAATCAATAACGATATTACAGTTGTTTTAAATATTACGGTTACAATATTGATTTTGTGGATCCACTTATAATCAATTGTTTCGCAATTAATAGGCAGATTGGCTATTTTTATCTTTTGTTGTATGGCCAACAGATAGATTTTCAGTGTATAGAAAATTGCATAAGCAATAAAAGCCAATCTGAAAAGAACAATATGAAAAACTGCAGTTAATTGATATTCAGGCATAAAAAGTAACAACCTATGTTTTGCGCGGTTGGCCTTATAGAATAATAGTTGTGGTTCGTTTAAAGTCGAAAACAGGAAGAACAGGACAATGCCATAAATTAGGATGGGCAAAAAATGGTAAAGCTCCTTGCTTGAAGGTTTGAAATCCCGTATGGTTGACAGTACATAAAAATAGCGGAAAACTGCAGAGGCCAACACAACCGGAAAGATAAACGCATCAAGATACAACAGGATGCCTGCGTCGAGAACATAATGCAAAAAAGGCGAAACAAAGCCAAATACGATACACAACATCATAAACGATAGCCATTTACGCGATTTTTCACTTTGAAGGGGTACAAAGTGGGTTATGACAAATAAGATGAACGAAACGATCAAAGGGGTATATAGTAAAATTTTGTCTAACAACTCATTGGATGACACAGGCAGACATGTTTTAAATTATGGGCCGCTTTTGGCACAGTTTTCAAAATTAGCAATTATTCACGAATACGGAGATCTATTTACGAATACGGAAAGGGTTTTTTCTAATAGGACCATATTCATATTAATTTTGTAAAAATAATTTACGCATCGAAATTTAGGGAATCATTTGTATTGATAATAATATATTTCATATTAACAAAATAAATAATAGATTTATGAAAAGGTTACTAATTTTATCCTTAGCATTTTTAATACTTGTCCAAATACGCACATTTGCCCAAGGCGTAGGTATCAATGAAGATGGTAGCCAGCCCGACAACTCGGCAATGCTGCACATAAATTCTACGAGTAGAGGACTTTTAATTCCGCGTATGTCGAAGGGGGAGCGCGGTGCCATTGTGAATCCAGTGAATGGTTTGTTGATTTTTCAAACCACTGAGTTTTATGGATTTTACTATTACGACGAAGCAAAAATAAATTGGATTCCGTTATTAACACCGTATAGTGAAGCCGACCCGATGTATTCACGGTATTTCAATATCGCAGACCAACTAACCGGCGATATACTACGATACGACGGCGATAAATTTGTGCCGTTTACGCCCAATTATTTAACATCGTACACCGAAACCGACCCGTTTTTTAGCACTTCGGCAGCACACGGAATTACGTCTTTGAACATTACCAATTGGAACTCTGCATACGGTTGGGGAAATCACGCAGGTTTTTATCGCCCTATAACTTGGGTTCCGGCTTGGACAGAGGTAACCGGCAAACCTACATTTGCCACCGTGGCAACCAGTGGTAGTTACAGCGATTTGTTAAACAAACCGCAAAACGCTACAATTTCTGCGGACGGTTTTATGAGTAGCGCCGATAAAACGAAATTAAACGCTCTGCAAAGCAGTCAATGGACAACAACCGGTTCAAACATCTACTATAACGCTGGTAATGTAGGTATTGGAACCAATGCGCCAAAAGCCACTTTAGATTTAGGAAACGGAGTATCAAACCGAAAATTAATCTTATATGCTTCAGAAGATAATGATCATCAATTCACAGGATTAGGTCTCAATAGTGATGCCTTGCGTTTTCAATTGGCAGGTACAGGTGGACACTTTAAATTTTATGCCGCAACTTCTACAACAAGTTCTTCTGAATTGTTCAGAATACAAGGCAACGGTCAAATAATGATACCTGCATTAACAACCGCAGGAGTATTGCGGAACAATACATCTGGAGTCATAAGCAGTTCCATTGGCACAAGTGGACAGTTGCTCAGTTCAGATGCAAGCGGAGGATTAAGCTGGATTAGCTATTCTGAAAGTCAGAATCTTGCAAACGTTGTTTTAAAAGGAAATTCAGCTAATGGACAATTAAAAAACGTTACTAACCCTACTGATGCTCAAGATGCGGCAACCAAAGCTTATGTGGATATTCTTGAAGCCCGAATAAATGAGTTGGAATCGGCATTTCTTACAACAAACGGCTTCATAGATTCGCGTGACCATACTCATTACAACGTTGTAAAAATCGGAACACAATTTTGGATGGCTGATAACCTCAGATATTTACCCTCAGTGATTGGACCCGGAACCTATTCGAATGTAAATCCCTTATACTACGTTTACGGATATTCGGGAACCAGTGTGCAAGATGCCAAAACCACAGCCAACTACCAGACATACGGTGTACTTTATAACTGGGTTGCTGCCAGCAATAACACCGACCCCTTTGTTACTCCAGAACCAATTATCTGTGGTGTCTGCCCTGATGGCTGGCGTTTACCCAGTTTTACAGATTTTACCGATTTGGCAAACTCCCTTGGCGGTTTACCTGTTGCCGGTGGCAAAATGAAAGAAATTGGACTCGACCACTGGACTACTCCAAATAATGGGGCAACCAATGAAACTGGATTTACCGGACGAGGTTCAGGAAAATATTTTGGGCAGGACGCATTTAATTTCTTCTTTATTGGAACGTCTGGCTCTTTTTGGACAACCACGCCCGACTACAGTCCGAAAATAGCTTCTGTGTATTTACGTAACACTGGCACGGAATTGTATGTATCCGCAGTGTATTTTAATGATGCATTATCAATACGCTGCATTAAAAAATATTGATTCAAGGTAAAATCTCATGGTAGAGTAGAAAAGACGCAGAGTTATAACATATTGAAATATAATACTTTGCGTCTTAGCGACTGTGCGTGAAAATGTATTTATAAACCTTTTTATACGGAACTCATAAATAATAAACTTCAAAATAACTTAATAAATGAATGAATATGAAGCATTTACTAATTTTATCCTTAGCATTTTTAATACTTGTCCAAATACGCACATTTGCCCAAGGCGTAGGTATCAATGAAGATGGTAGCCAACCGGACTAAAATAATTTAGAGATAAAAAACAATAATATAAAAAAAATATGAAACAGGCACTTATCATTTTCGCATCGATGCTGATTTACGGTATGCCAGGTTTTGCGCAAACCGGGGCTATCTATAACAACTGTGCCCATATCGTTAGCCAAACAGGAAGTAACTGGGTAATAAAAAGCGGCAACTTCACCCTTACCAGCGAGAGTGCCGTCAACCTTGCCACCTTGGGCAACCTGAAGATCAACGATGATGCCTCATTGACACTTACCAACAAGAGTTGCCTTACTGTTAACGGAACCCTTACCAACATTAAGGGGATATCCGGACTGGTGCTGAAATCGACTACTGAAGGAACCGGGTCATTGATCGTAGGCGAAACAACATTGGGTGCCGGTGCCGGTACGGTAGAGCGGGATGTGTCGTACAACAAATATCACCTGATCTCTTCACCCACTGCCGACCAGTCAATTATCGATTTTTTGTTGGACAACAGGGATATTGCTGTAACAGGAAGTGTTGATAATTACACCTTCGCCATGACGGACTACAACACCTCGGGGAACGCCTGGATGGATTATTTTATAAGTGGCAAAACAGGCACTTTTGGGGTAGGTTCAGGGTATCTTGTACGTACAATACCGGATTTGGGAGAAACACCCCCACCTACGATTTTAACTTTTAAAGGTGGTATCCATGCCGGTTCGACAGATGTTCCGGTAACGGCAGGCTGGAACCTGATCGGCAATCCGTTTACCTCAACGATCAATATCAATAAGACGGATAACAATTTTTTAAGTTCAAATACCAGTATAGCACCCACAGGACCCATTGACCAAAGTTATGCCGCTGTTTATTTTTGGAACAGTAGCTCAGGTCCCTTAGGTGCCTACGAACCAATCAATAATTTATCTGACGCAACTTATGCGCAATCGGGGCAGGGCTTTTTTGTAAAAATTAAAGATGGACTGGTTCTTGCTGACCGTCATGTTTCATTTACCCCTTCCATGCAGGTCCAC
>CAIYPA010000352.1 GCA_903927965.1 uncultured Bacteroidia bacterium
AAAAGTGATCATGATCTTATTTCCTTCAATTTTCATCGATTTGTAGGTCGGGCCGGTATAGACAAGGTTTTCACCATAGGCAACTTTGCGGGCTGCAAGTGACAATCTGTAACCAACAGTTTGTTTATCAAGTGGATGGATGGTGCCAGCTTCGCCAACGTCAATTGTTGTGGCCATTCCTGTATTCTCAAGCTGTAGCGTTTGTGTTTGGGCTTCGCGCAATTCAGCCCAGTCACTTTCTGCAGGTTCTGCTACTGGTTTTTCGAAATTGGCAAGTTGAACAAACAGGAACGGGAAGCTTCCCTGGTTCCATTTTGTGCGCCAATCTTTGATCATGGCAGGAAATACACGTTTGTATTGTTGTGCACGTCCTGCATTCGATTCGCCCTGATACCAGATGGCACCCCTTATCCCATAAGGGATGATGGGATTTAACATCCCGTTGTAAAGCAGTGTAGGATATTCGTTTGGCCCGACTTTCTTCGCATTCATATCGACACTTTTCAATTTTTCGAGCATTGCCGAAAAATCGGGGTCTGCAGCGATGGCTTCAGGGCTCATCCAGGTTTCGGCTACAGTACCTCCCCATGAGGTATGGATCAATCCAATCGGGACTTTAAGGTGTTCGTTGAGGTTACGTCCAAAGAAATAACCAACAGCCGAAAAATCTGGGACAGATTGTGGGGTGCAAACCCACCATTCACCCTCTTCCAAATTGGCTTGTGGTTCCTTTGACACCCTTTTTTTAACGGTAAACAACCTGATGTCCGGATAATTGGCATCTGCAATTTCCTTAACAGCATTTTTTGTATTGGAAACTTTCCATTCCATATTGGATTGTCCGGAGCAGACCCATACTTCACCTATCATGATGTTTTCAATGGTGCGAAGGTTTTTACCCTTGATCGTCATTTTATAAGGGCCACCGTAATCCATTTTCGGAAGTTTCACGAGCCATTTCCCATTTTTACCAGCACGGGTTTTCACCATGCTCTTTTCGAAGGTAACGGTTACTTTTTCGCCTGGTGAAGCCCATCCCCATACAGGAATATCCATACCTTTTTGGAGCACCATGTTGCAATTAAAAAATGGTGGCAGCACAACCTGGGACATTCCCGCAACCGACCATAAAAACAGGATCAATAAAGTTGAAGTTCTTAAAACGTTGATTTTCATAATGAATTGAATTTAGTTGTATGTAATTTTTTGTTCTGTATATTGAGTCGTTAAATAGTGATCGATCCAACCATATAGGTACGTGCCTGTCCTGATATCAGCACCCTGTTGCCAAGTAACTGACATTTGAGGGAACCTCCCCTTGCGGAGATTTGGCGCGCATCAAATATAAGTTGGTTCAGCCTGTGCGACCAGAACGGAACAAGGGTCGTATGGGCCGAGCCAGTCACCGGATCTTCGTTTACGCCCACAAATGGTGCAAAAAATCTTGAAACAAAATCACATTCGTAACCAGGGGCAGTTACAATAATCCCCCTTGCCGAAACTTTTTGGAGCAAATTGAAATTGGGCCTAATTTCCTCAATATCTTCTTGTGAAGGATAAAAAAGCAAATAATCAGTTTTGCCTTTCCAAATTTCGAGAGGTTTTTTCCCCAACGATTTGAAAAGATTGTCGGGAGGTAAAGTGGGTTCGATCGTATCGGCTGGAAAATTAAGGGTAAGATAATCCTTGTTTTTCGTCACCTCAAGTATGCCGCTGTATAAAGATTCAAAAACGATTTGGTCTTCCTTGCAATCGAGGTGATCTAACAATACATGGGCAGCAGCCAGGGTTGCATGTCCGCACAATTCAACTTCGGCTGAAGGGGTAAACCACCTGATCTCATAATGGTTCCCTTTTTGTTTTAGAAAGGCAGTTTCAGACAAATTATTCTCAGCTGCAATGTTTTGCAGGTGTTCATCCGAAGGCCAGAATTCCAGGACGCATACAGCCGCAGGATTGCCGGAAAACAGTTGGTCAGTAAATGCGTCAACCTGAAAGATGGGAATGATCATAAGCTGATTGAAAGAGATTTCATTGGTTGTTAATTTTCCAAAGATAGGAATAAGGAAGATAAAATGAAATAATTTGAAATATATTTGAAATAGGAAAATCGTGTTACCCTTACTTATCACTCTCTTTCCCCGAAAATTATTGCTTCATAGGTATAGAGTTCAGCCTGTTTCCAACCATCCCAACCAATGCCTGCCTTGTCCCTCGAACAATGTCCAAGAAATTCATCCTTGGTCCAACCGGTCTCGGTGGCAACCTGCGGAAGAAAGGTACCGCTATTGTATCCTTTTTTAATATAGATCCCTTGCTTTCCGAGTTCAAACTGGTCAATGGAGTCAATTTTCTTCAATGGAGTCAGTACCGATATTTCAATATCAATCTTAACAAGTTCTTCAGCAGTAACCGGGTTAAACCTCGTATCTTGGGTGGCAGCAGAAACAGCCATTTCCTGAATAGTTTGAAACAATGTGGTTGGTGGATTGAACCGTCCAATACACCCCCGGAGTTTACCCTCTTTTTTCAACGTGACAAATACCCCACATTTTTCGTTGAGGATTCCTGTCTGATTAGAATCCTGAACCATAGAAGTACCAGTCAACTTCGCATAGATGCTTGATCGTGAAAGTTGTAAAAGCTTCTTTTCTTCCTCTTTGGTGATATGGAAAGGTTCAGTTTTTCTGTTTACCGCGATGGCCCAATATCCAACCACCCGTTTTTTATCTCCCAGTGAAACATCCCCTGAATTCCGGTACAAGATTTTTTCAAAAGAAACAGTTTTATCGTCCTTTGTCAGGTGAAGCAGTGTTTGAACAGCTGCAGCACCGCATAGGCCGGTAAGGACATTGTTGGAGGGTTGCTTGGTTTTTTCACAAACACTTCTCAATTTTTTACTGTTGTTCGAAACAATGGCTTCTGCAGTTTCAGCATCAATCTTGTTGGCTGTTTCATAATCAGGGTAATGCGAAAAATCGGAACTGATCACAAACAGATTCTTAGGATTAAACCAAGGCCGTAGGGCTTCTGCCAGTTTTTCTCCAAGAACAAGATCATCACTGCCTAAAATTAGCGGAACGATCAGAAATTTATTCTTCAACCAGTATTGCAAAAATGGGAGCTGCACTTCAAGGGAATGTTCGTATTGGTCGGCATCCGCATCGTAATAAATGAATGGATTGTTCTTCATTAACTGCGCTGTAATTGATTCATTGATGCTGACTTCTCCGGAAGGTGTAGTGTAATTACCAATCGAATAAGTAGATACGCCAGAAAAGTATTTTCTGTGCGAAGCCCCGATCAAGAATATCGTTTTATAATGTGCATTCCTGTCCAATTTTGAATAGGCAGAAGCAGCCACTTGACCCGAAAAGACATAACCTGCATGTGGGACAATAAGCGCTGCCACATTGGTTGAGGACGTCTTGGGTACATTTAAAAAGAAATTTGAGACCTCATTCTTTAAATCTTTGGCCGATGCGGGATAGAAAGTTCCCGCAACTGCCGGAATCCTGTTTTTCATAACCGTAATTCTTTGTTGTGATGTTGCTGAAAACCAAATAGTAAATGTAAATAACAAAATAAGTAGTCCCTGCATTTTACAAGTAAGATTGAACGATTAAATTTAAGAAAATTATCCAATGATTGAATCGGTCCTAAAAAATGAAACTGATTTGATTTTGGAATTTGAGGTTAGCAGAGTTTTATTAATTTTATCCCATAAACAAATACAATTATGCGTCAATATATTCTTTCAGAAACGAATTGGAAGACTGTAAAGCAGTCTCAATTTCAGGTGGCTGTCTTACCATGGGGAGCAACCGAGGCCCACAATTACCATCTTCCATACGGTACCGATAACTATCTGGCCGATCATATCGCCGCCGAATCTGCCCGCATTGCTTTTGAACGTGGTGGGAAGGTGATTGTTTTGCCCAATGTTCCATTTGGCGTTAATACCGGTCAGCCCGATGTCCCCTTCGATATGAACCTGAATCCAGGGACTCAGATGATGATCCTCAAAGACCTGATTACAGTATTGGATCGACAGGGTGTCCATAAGTTTGTGATTATGAATACGCACGGTGGGAATGATTTCAAACAGATTATCAGGGAGTTGAATCTATTGTTCCCAAAAATGTTCATTTGTCAGTGCAATTGGTTTAAGATGCCGGGATCTGAACAATATTTCGAAGATTTGGGTGAACATGCTGGGGAAGTTGAGACCAGTTTCATGCAATACCTGACCCCTGAATTGGTTTTGCCGTTGTCGGAAGCGGGGGAGGGGAAAGCGAAAATTTTTAGCATCCCTGAACTGAACCAGGGTTGGGTATGGGCTGAACGCCAATGGACCAAAGTGACCAAAGACACTGGCATTGGAAACCCTGCTGCAGCCACTTCCGAAAAAGGGGAAACCTACTTTAAGGTTATTACTGAAAAAATTGGGGCCTTCCTTTACGAGCTTGCTGTATTGGATCCCGGTAATATGTACAAAGACAGATAATTAATCAGTATCCTAAATTGTCTATATGGATCATTCAGCACAATTGAGCCCACCTGAGAACAGTTCCAGAAGCTCTCAATCCTATATTCTGGCAACTGCATTTCTCTCCCTGTTTGCCATTGTGGGTTTTGCCCTGTACGGACTGCCCTTCTTTTTCGATTTTATGACAAAGGAATTTGGTTGGTCGAGGACTGTTGTCACTTCAGGGAATGCCTTGGGAAAATTGGTGGTGGCCCCTCTATTTGGATTTATAGCGGGCTGGATGATCGATCGGTACGGGCCTAGAAGGTTGATGATGAGTGGTGCTTTAATGGCTGGTGTGGCTTTGATCGGATTGAGTTTTACCGATTCGTTGTGGACATTCTACCTTTTTTATATTTTCAATGCACTTGGATATGTTTTTGGGGGTCCACTGCCTTGTCAGGTGTTGATTTCCAGGTGGTTTGACAATAACCGTGGCAAAGCGATGGGGATTGCCTATCTTGGTATCGGAACAGGTGGGGCTTTGGTCCCTTTGATCTCCGCATCACTTGAGAAAAATATAGGATGGCACCTTACATTGACTTCATTAGGTGTATTGGTTATCCTGATCGCCTTCCCATTGGCTTTCTTTATTAAAGATCCAAAAGTGGCCAAATCAGAAAAGTCGGTTGTTAATACTGGAATCACAATAAAGGAGATTCTCCGGAATCCGAATTTTTACCTTTTGGCATTCGGAAGCATGTGTTCGATCGGTGCAGTTGGGGGGATTAGCCAGCACCTTAAACTTTACCTTCGTGACCTTAGCTATACGCAGTCACAGGCTGCACAGGTGATGTCATTTGTGATGTTTTCGAGCCTGGCTGGTAGGGTATTGATGGGATTCCTTGCCGACCTGATCAACCGAAAATATGTGATGATCCTGATTTACATGATTGTAGCATCTACTATACCTTTGTTGTTGCTACCCGATTTTCCTGGACGAATCTATATTTTTGCGGTCATCTTTGGAATTGGCCTTGGCGGCGATTATATGATCATCCCTTTAATGGCTGCGGATCTTTTTGGAATAAAGGCTTTAGGCCGGACCATGGGAATTATCCTGGTTGCCGATGGAATTGCCGAGTCACTCTTTCCAATGTTGGTTGGTTATTTGTACGATGTGCCATCTAAAAGTTATGCTGTGGGATTTACAGTCCTGATCTGTCTTGCAACTGTTGGAGCAGTAATCGTGTCCTTCCTGCCAAAAGGCGTGAGAAATGGCATGGGGCATAGGGCTTAGGGTGATGAGGATAGGGCTTGGGGCAAAGGCATAGAGACGGGAAAATGCAGACGGGAAAATGGAGAACGGATAACGGAAACAGAAGACTGATGATAGTCTGTTCAAAACAATACACCGTAGGTGTTAAACTATTGTAGAAAAAATAGATGTTCAGGGGAAAAGAGGCGCAATCAGGATGTAATAATAAGAAGGGACATTCAATGCGCCGCAAAGTAAAAACCCGTACGTTGCCAGCTTCCAGTTGCAAGTAGCCAGTCGCATTAATTAGAAAAATAACGTATCTATTTATATGATAATTAATTACACAATTAAACCTGAAGATTTAAAAATAAAGCTTAACCGGTTTTGGGAATTGTCGGGTGAGAAAATAGAACTGATTGAAAAAGAATACGACCAAAAGCTAGGCGCCCCGGTTTTCACTGTAAAGGGAAAGTATTCAACACGGGGCTGGACCGAATGGACCCAGGGATTTCAATATGGTTCTGCGATCTTACAGTTTGATGCGACCGGGGATGAATCCTTTTTACAATTGGGACGAGAAAATACAGTGAAAAAAATGGCTTCACATGTCAGTCATATTGGGGTTCATGACCATGGTTTCAATAATGTGAGCACTTTTGGCAACCTTCACCGTTTAATGAAAGAGGGTAAAATTCAGCAAAACGACTGGGAGCAAAATTTTTATGAACTGGCACTAAAAGCTTCAGGGGCTGTTCAAGCAAGTCGATGGAGCAAAATCAATGTTGGAGGTTTTATTTACTCATTCAATGGCCCTCATTCATTGTTTGTTGACACGATCCGGTCTTGCCGGGTCTTGATGCTGGCGTATAAATTGGGCCATTTTTTACCTGCTGAAAATGATTCGAGAATTTCCCTTTTCAACAGGGGAATTGAGCATTTGCTCGCAACTGCTAATTATTCAGTTTACTATGGTGAAGGAAGGGATAGCTATGATGTTTGGGGCAGGACTGCACACGAATCAATCTTTAATCCAAATGATGGAAACTATCGATGTCCCAATTCCCAACAGGGTTATACTGGTTTTTCCACATGGACGCGCGGCCTGGCATGGGCAATGCTTGGTTTTGCCGAGGAACTTGAATTTCTCCACGAACTTCCTGTAACGGAATTTGACGAAATAGGAGATAAGGATCAAATAATTGGTTTATTGTTGAAAGGAGCTGAAGCGACCTGCGATTTCTATATCGACCACACGCCAATCGATGGTATTCCTTACTGGGATACAGGGGCACCGGGATTGGTGAAAATGAAGGACTATCTCAATAAACCTGCTGATCCATTCAATCAATTTGAACCGGTTGACAGCTCGGCAGCGGCCATTGCTTCACAAGGCCTATTTCGTTTGGGCTATTTTTTGATTTCCAATGATCGGGTAGATGAAGGGATCCGCTATTTTCAGGCAGGAACAACTGTACTTTCCAGATTACTGGAAACTCCTTATCTGTCAATAGATTCCAACCATCAGGGACTATTGCTCCATTCTGTTTACCACCGGCCAAACGGATGGGATCATATCCCGGAAGGGGCTAAAGTTCCTTGTAACGAGTCGAGTATGTGGGGAGATTACCACCTGCGCGAGTCTGCCTTGTATTTGTCGAGGTTCATATCCGGTGAACAATATTATACATTTTTTAATGGAGTACTTTAGGTTATGGCGACAGAAATCAAGGACTTCTCAAAACTTTGTGTCCATACTTTGACCACAAAACCGTGGAATATTGAGACTTGTATAAAAAAATATTCTGCTGCGGGTATTCAAGCGATCACGATCTGGCGCAATGTTTTGGAGAATAAGAATCTAAAAGAGGTAAAGTCGATTTTGGATGATTACGGGATGACAGTTGTTTCGCTTGCACGGGGTGGTTTTTTCCCTTCTGTTGACACGGTGAAACGTCAGGATGCCATTGACGACAATCTTTGGGCCATCGAACAAGCCTCAGCGGTGGGCGCCCCTTCGATTGTGTTGGTTTGCGGTGCGGATGGAAGACAATCACTTGAAAAGTCAAGGGAACAGATTGCAGAGGGTATTGTCCATATCCTACCGTTAGCCCAAAGTTCAGATGTAAAATTGTCCATCGAACCGCTTCATCCGATGTATGCTGGCGACCGTTCAGCAATCAATACGATAAAACAAGCCAACGATATGGTCGAAATGATCAATTCTGATTGGGTAGGGGTGGCTGTCGATGTTTACCATCTTTGGTGGGACCCTTCTTTGCGGACCGAAATCATAAGGTGTGCTGGTATGAATAAACTGTTCGCTTTTCATGTTTGCGATTGGAATATTCCGACCACCGATCTTCTCAATGATCGGGGACTCATGGGAGATGGTTGTATCAATGTTCCTGAGATCAGGTCGTGGGTGGAGGATGCCGGATTTTCTGGCTTTAATGAAGTGGAAATTTTTTCGGATAAATATTGGGCAATGGACCAGAATCAATATCTCGAAAAGATCAAGCGGGCATATTTGACGAAGACGTGACACAGGATGAAATGCTTCTGGCTGTTGGTTGCTGGCATCTGGCTTGATTGTACAAATAATGTATTTATTGCTATCAAACAAATTTTTTAGCACTTTCTGCCAATAGCCAGTTGCCAGCCGCAATCTTAGCTAGTGATAGAATTTAATACTAAAGTGCAAATAGATCGATGGAATCACGAATAAAACTTGAGCTTAGGATTGACTGGAGTGAAATTGACCTTTTTGGCCATGTGAACAATCTGGCAATTTTTAAATATGTCCAGGCCGCAAGGGTCAATTACATGGAAATGATCGGGTTGATGCAACTCCAGGCCGAAATCAAAACAGGCCCAATTCTGGCTTCAGCTACCTGCCAATTTCGCAAACCCTTGTTTTATCCCGGAAAAGTCATTGTCTATTCCAGGGTTGACGCAATAAAGAATTCAAGTTTCCATCTTCAGCATGAGATTAAAAACGATGATGGCGAAATTGCTGCCGAAGCCCATGATATCATTGTGATGTATGATTTCGGGAAAAAGCATAAATTCAATATCCCTGAAGAGATTAAAGATAAAATTACCTTGTTAAACAAGACATTAATTAAATGAGAATAAGTATGTTGTCCAATATTAATCAGGTTCCGGCACTTTTCGCCAGTCGCCAGTAGCCAACCGCCAGCAGCATTATCTTAAAAACACAATATTAAAATTAAAAATAGCAATCCATGAGCGAATCAAAAACCATCCATAAAGTAGGGATTATCATGAACGGCGTTACAGGCCGTATGGGAACCAACCAACACCTGATGCGTTCGATCGTCGAAATAATCAAACAGGGCGGTGTTCAGGTAGGTCCGTCGGAAATCATTTTGCCAGATCCGATCCTTGTAGGGCGCGATGTGATCAAATTGAAGAAACTTTCCCAAATGTCGGGAATTGATAAAATGACAACTAGTCTTGAAGAGGTTATGAACGATCCTTATTACCAGATCTATTTTGATGCACAGACAACAGGAAGAAGGGCTGATGCGGTCAGGATGGCAGCTAAAGCCGGGAAGCATGTCTATTGCGAAAAGCCAATTGCTTCTGATACAGCCACCGCGTTAGAACTTTACAATGTTTGCGAAAAGGCCGGCGTAAAACATGGGGTGGTACAGGATAAACTGTGGCTACCAGGACTGATGAAAATGAAACGGCTGATGGAGAATGATTTTTTCGGGAAGATACTGTCTGTACGTGGCGAATTTGGCTACTGGGTTTTTGAAGGTTTCAATGTGCCTGCACAACGTCCAAGCTGGAACTATCGAAAAGAGGACGATGGTGGCATCATCATCGATATGCTGTGCCATTGGCGGTATGTCCTTGATAACTTGTTTGGTAAAGTAAAAGGAGTTTTTTGTCTTGGTGCGACCCATATCCCGGAACGGGTTGACGAAAAAGGGAAAGTTTATCAATGTACTGCTGATGATGCCGCCTATGCTACATTTGAACTGGAAGGCGGGGTCATTGCCCATTTTAATTCTTCCTGGGCCACACGGGTACGACGGGACGACCTGCTGACCCTTCATGTTGACGGGACAAAGGGTTCTGCTGTTTGTGGTTTGCGCGAGTGCTGGACACAGCATTACGGGAATACACCCAAACCTGTCTGGAATCCTGATATCCCAAATCCGATCAATTTCTATGAAGGATGGTCTAAAGTTCCTGAACAGGAGGTATTTGACAATGCCTTTAAAGCGGAATGGGAATTGTTCCTGAAACATGTTGTCAAGGACGAACCTTTCCGTTGGACATTGCTCGAAGGTGCAAAAGGGGTTCAATTGGCTGAAAAGGGCCTTGAAAGCTGGGCCAAACGGAGTTGGGTGGAAATCCCGGAAATCGTGTGAAGGGGCTGGGGGGCAGAAATGAAGAAATTGAGGAATGAAAGAATTCAGGAATTAAGGAATGCTGTTTTTGTTCATTATATCTATAAAAAATTAATATACAATGAATTACCGGGTTGGTTTAGGATTTGATGTCCATCAGTTGGCGGAGGGCGAAACGCTGTGGTTGGGTGGGATTCAGATTCCCCATGATAAAGGGCTGGTTGCCCATTCCGATGGCGATGTTTTGCTTCATGCGATCTGTGATGCACTTCTGGGAGCTGCAAAACTTCGCGACATCGGGTTTCATTTCCCCGACACCTCCTCCGATTTCAAGAATATTGACAGCAAACTTTTGCTTGCCGAGACTTACCGTCTTGTAAAGGAAAAAGGTTATTTTCTTGTGAACCTTGATGCCACTATTTCGGCACAACGCCCTAAACTGAAAGATTTTATACCCAAAATGGAAGAAACGATTGCCCATGTTTTAAATGTTGACATTGAAGCCATCAATATAAAAGCGACTACTACAGAAAAGCTTGGATTTGAAGGGCGTGAAGAAGGGATTTCAGTTCAGGCGGTAGTGCTGATTGAAAAATCAATTCCCTATATTTTAAGGTAGGGGGAATTGATTTTAGGTAATTTGCGGCTTTAGCCTAATTTAGATGTTTTAAAGAAGCAAGAAATGACACAACTCTATTCAACTCTGGCAGAGGTTTATCATGAAATGTACCAACATGTTTTTGATTATGATGTGGAGTTTCAGTTTTATAACACGATCTTAAAAAACAACAACTGCCACAAAATACTGGAGATTGGGTGCGGGTCAGGGATGCTTGCACGTCGGTTTCTGGGAAATGGCTACCATTACCTTGGCCTCGATTTATACAATGAAATGCTCGATATTGCGCGTCGCGAAGTCGGGTCTGACCGGTTTGTACAAGGCGATATGCGCAATCTTAAGTTCGATACCCAGTTTGAGGCCATCTTGATTACAGGTCGATCACTTGCTTATGTCATTGAAAACCATGGGATAACAAGTAACTTTGAAGGAGTATTTAATTCATTGATTAACAATGGATTATTTGTATTTGGGGTTTTCGATGCCAAACAAATCTTTGACAACTTTAGCGATTTTGAACAAAATATTGAACATGGCTCCAAGAAAATCAGGCGGATAAGTCACTTGGAAAAGAACCTTGCCACAGGCTGGACATGGGACTGGAAGGCTAAGTATATCATCGAACAGGATGGGAAAGTATCAGAATTTGATGATCTTACAACCCTTCGGGCTTTTACCCGCGATGAAATCGAGATTTTTTTGAAACTGGCTGGATTTAATATTGCTGAGACAATCGATGAGGGAAAGGCGTTTACTGTTATTGCAAGGAAGGAATAAATAAACTTCACTGAAAGCCTAATGATAGCCTCACTTCGAGTGAGACTATCACTAAACTAGCACTATGATATTACCAATGGATTTTTGACCTGCTCGTCCATCAGTGCGATCTCAAAAACATCGCCCACATTTTCAACATAATGAAAGGTCAAGCCTTTGACATAAATTTCCTTGACCTCCTCGATATCCTTTCTGTTCTCTTTCGAGATGATGATCTCTTTGATCCCTGCCCGTTTTGCAGCCAGGATTTTTTC
>CAIYPA010000353.1 GCA_903927965.1 uncultured Bacteroidia bacterium
AGACACTAAGACACTAAGTTTTCACAAAGATTTTAATATCAGTACTATATCCTTCGTGAAGCCTTTGAGCCTTTGTGTCTTTGTGGCAGAAGAAGGCTTTTCGGAGCGCACTCAACCTTGGTAACTCAAAAACGCCGCCACCCCAAAAACCTTATGGTTACTGAGCGGAGTCGAAGTATTCCCTTATTGTTTTTCATCAATAGAAAATTGAACCTAAAAAGAGAATCCTGTACGATAAAAAAAATCTCTAATTTTCCCTTCATATAAAGATAAAATTCACTATTTTTATCCCTATTAAGAAGGACAATAATGAAAAAGGAAATTTTTAAACGCTTAATTGTTGATAATCAGGAAAGAACATTTGCTGAGATTGTTCTGCGTGATATTCAGATTCCGATCGACACACGTAAAATAGTTACCCTTAAAGGTGTGCGGCGCTGTGGAAAAACGAGCATACTTTATCAAACCATTAAAAAATTGCGCGAAACCGTTGACAAAACCAACCTTGTATATATCAACTTTGAAGACGACCGTATTTTCCCCGTTCAGTTACCAGATTGTAACGAGCTTTTAGAGGCTTATTATGAGATGTTTCCCACTAAAAAACCAGAAAAAGTTTATTTCTTTTTTGATGAAATCCAGATCGTTGAAAACTGGGAAATCTTTATTCGCCGGCTTCACGATACTGAGAATTGTCAGATTTATCTTTGTGGCTCGTCCTCGAAACTGTTGAGCAGCGAAATTGCTTCCTCATTGCGAGGACGATCAATTAGTTACGAAATATTTCCGCTCTCGTTCAAAGAATTCCTGCGCTTCAAAAATGTTGACAAAAATTATTACAGCTCGACAAATTACGCGCTCATCCGCAATGCGTTGAATACCTATTTGTTCCAGGGCGGATTTCCTGAACTGGTTTACGAAAATGAAGACAAACACAAATTGATTTTACAGGAATACGTGGACTTGATTATTTACAAAGATTTAATCGAGCGATACGGCATTACCAACCGGAATTTGGTGAAACTTCTTGTAAAGTACTGTTATGTAAATATTTCCACTCCCTTGAGCCAAAACAAATTATTCAACGAATTGAAATCTCAGGGAATTTCGCTTTCAAAAAACACTTTGTACGAATACATTGACTATCTGCGTGATGTGTATGCAATATTTACAATTCAGCTTTATTCGCCCTCGGTAGGCGAACAAAACCGCAATCCGCTGAAATTGTACGCAATTGATACCGGGTTTAAAGCCATTTTCAGCATTTCGCAGGATATTGGCGGGGTGATCGAAAACGTGGTGATGCTGCACCTGAGGCGAAACAATATGGCGTTGCACTATTGGGCCGGTAAACTGGAAACTGACTTTGTATATGAAGCCGAAGACGGGATACACCTGATGAATGTATGCTACGATTTATCGAATGCCGAAACCAAAACCCGCGAATTAAACAGCTTGCTGGAAGCCATGCAACAGCACAACACCAGCAACGCAATTTTGATAACTATGGAAATGGAAGAATTAGTAAACATTGATAATATGCGTATTAACATTATTCCTCTGTGGAAATGGTTAATCAACCAATAATTCCTAATTTTACAAACCATTAACTGTACATGAATCGTAATTCCTAATTTTAAATTCGCAATTGCCATGAAGCCCCAACTGATACTCGAACTCGAAAAAGAACTCAATTGCACTTTTGAATTAAGTGATTTAGAAAAGATTGTTGAATTCCATTGGGGAAGAAATACCAAATATTCCATTGATGAAAACGGAAATGTTACGGGAATTGCGATCTTTAGTTTTG
>CAIYPA010000354.1 GCA_903927965.1 uncultured Bacteroidia bacterium
ATATTAATCTTAAAATAAAACAATAATTATTATCTAATCCCAATGGTTTGATATATTTTAAAAGTTGAAAACCTTCTGCGATCGAATGAATAATTTGTTTAATTTTGAGCGTCAAAATTAATGCTTTAACAGATGGATTATAAAGACAGATTAGCAATTCTTTTGGTTGAGGACAATGAACTAAACCAAAAACTAATGAAAATAAGTTTAACAAGGTATAACTATATGGTGACCATTGCTGTTAATGGTTACGAGGGTGTTCAATGTTTTAAAAAACAGAAGTTTGACTTGATTTTGATGGATATTATGATGCCTGTTATGGATGGATATGAGGCAACGAAGGAGATTCGTACACTTGAAATTCAGGATGAAAAATTGGGTCGAACTCCAATTATTGCCTTTACTGCAAATACCATAAATAATGACAGGGCAAAATGTCTTAAAGGTGGAATGGATGATATTCTTGAAAAACCTTTCGATGTAAATAAGTTCCGTGAAATTTTGGCTTCTCTATCTTAAATATTATGGATGATTTTCTTGATTTAAGAAGCAATACTATTGAAAATATTGATAAAGATTTAGATAATAAGCTCCGTCCTCTTAGGTTTAGTGATTTCAGCGGTCAAAACAAAATAGTTGACAATCTTAAAGTTTTTGTTAAAGCAGCTGTTATGAGAGGGGAATCCCTTGACCATGTTCTCTTGCATGGGCCTCCAGGATTGGGAAAAACTACACTTTCCAATATAATTGCGAATGAGTTGGGTGTTAATTTAAAGCTTACTTCTGGTCCGGTTTTGGACAAGCCTGGTGATTTGGCTGGTTTATTAACCAATCTTGAAAATAATGATGTTTTGTTTATTGATGAAATACATCGGTTAAGTGCTGTTGTTGAGGAATACCTTTACTCGGCGATGGAAGATTACCGTATTGATATAATGATCGATAAAGGACCAAGTGCAAGATCAATACAGCTTGAATTGAATCACTTTACATTAATAGGGGCAACCACCAGGAGTGGATTATTAACAAGTCCCTTGAGGGCACGATTTGGCATTAATTGCCACCTCGAATATTACGATATAGGAGTTCTTACTGGAATTGTAAAACGTTCAGCCAAAATTCTTGATGTGAAAATTTATGATGATGCTGCAATCGAAATTGCCAGAAGAAGTAGGGGCACTCCCCGAATTGTAAATGCTTTATTGAGAAGAGTACGTGATTTTGCTATGGTTAAAGGGAATGGAACTATCGATTTGGAAATCACAAGATATGCTCTTGAAGCCCTTAATATTGATACCTATGGATTGGATGATATGGACAACAGAATATTAAATGCCATAATTGATAAATTCAAGGGCGGACCTGTAGGCTTGACAACCATTGCAACAGCCGTAGGTGAAGATTCAGGAACCATTGAAGAAGTTTACGAACCTTTTCTCATCAAAGAGGGTTTTTTAAAGAGGACTCCAAGAGGAAGGGAAGCTACAGAATTGGCTTATAAGCATTTAGGAAAAATATATCTAAAAGATAACACACCTACTTTATTTTGATTTTTTTTGTTACTTCGATTTCAAATATTTTAGGCCATAATTTACCGGTTACATAAATTTTCCCGGTGGTATGATCAAAGGCAATTCCATTAAGAACATCAACAGTATTTTTCTGGTTAGAAAGTGTTGATTCCAATAAACCCTTTAAATCTATTTCAGCAATGATTTTACCCGTTTTTGGATCAATTTTAACGATCGTATCGGTCATCCATATATTTGCCCAAATTTCACCGTTGATGTATTCCAGTTCGTTTAAATTTGCTATGCTTCCTTTGTTATTGCATACTTGCAACCGTTTGGTTACATTCAGATTTTCAGGATCGAGGTAAAAAAGGCAATCAGTACCATCGCTCATTATCAATGATTTCTCATCGTTTGTCATTCCCCACCCCTGGGCATTTTTGTAATTCCATGTTTTAATTACTTCAAAATTATTTAACTTCCTTACAAAACCAATTTGCGTTTTATAAGTCAGCTGGTATAATTTATCATTAAAAATGGTGATTCCTTCGCCAAAATATTGCTTATCAAGATTATATTCCTGAATAACTTTCCAATTGGAAAGTTCGGTTTTATAAATTGCTGAAGTCCCCTCCTGCCCCGTACCCTCATACAGAAATCCTTTGTGAATTTCAAAACCTTCGGTGAAAAATTTAATATTATGTGGATATGACCTGACAATTTTATAACCTAAATTTTCTGGAGCAACGTCTGAAAGAAGTAAAAATTCCTCGAAATTTTCACCCGTGATTCCATCTTCTTTGGTTGCAATTGTTTTTAAAATGTGATTCCCAACTTGAAAATTCGAAGTCTCAAATTCGTAGATACATTCAATTTTGCTGCTTGAAAAAACAGCATTTCCATCCAAAAGGAGTTCAATTTTTTTAAGAACCCCATCTTTAAGTTTGGTCTGTAAGCTTACTGAAAGTTTGTCGCCTATACGATAGATTTTATGTTTAGGGTTTATTTGTATCGATGTGACAGGTTTACGAGATCTTTTTGAAGATTGTGCACAGTTGACAAATACGAAAGAAGGGATTAACAGCAACAGAAAAAACAGTGTAAAGGTTCTCATAATCAATACAAAAGTTGTCAATACAAATAAAATATTTTTCGTACGAAATTTAATTAAAAATCAGCTCTAATTAACAAATTGAGGTTGTTTTATTAACATTGCTTCACGTGGAACACATAAGACATTTTTATCTAAAGCATTATCTTTGCGGTTTGAATTTAAAATATACTATTTTGAGTGTACTAAAAAAATTGGCAGGTGAAACTGTAATCTACGGTTTACCAAGTATCGTTGGACGATTTTTGAATTGGTGGCTTACACCACTTTATACATGGATTTTCGTACCGGCTGAATTTGGAATATTGAGCAATATTCTGGCGTATGTGGCATTTTTTCAGGTTATTCTTACCTATGGAATGGAAACATCCTACTTTCGATATGCAAGCAGAAGTGAAAACCCTGAAAAGGTTTTCTCAACCTCCATGGTTTCTATTGGAGTGACATCAGTTGTATTTATGATCGTAATTGGTCTATTTTCAAAAAACATAACGGGTTGGATTGGGTATGAAGGTCATCAAAATTACATTGTATGGATGGGAATGACAGTTGCATTTGATGCTTTGTGTTCGATTCCATTTGCCAAATTAAGATTGCAATCAAAGGCTATGAAATTTTCGGTATTTAAACTGATCAATATTAGCCTTAGCATAGTGCTGAATGTGTTTTGGATTTATTTATGTCCCAAAATTTTGGCTTCGAATCCCGATTCCATCGTTCATTATTTGTATGACGATAAAATTGGAATCGGCTATGCATTTATATCTTATTTTGTTGCATCTTTTGTAACATTTCTAATGTTCATTCCTGATTATAAAATTAAAAAGGGTGATTTTGAATTCAAAATTCTTAGGCAACTTTTAAAATATGGGTGGCCAATCCTGATCATAGGAATTGCCGGAATGGTCAATCTTAATATAGATAAAATTTTATTGCCAAAATTTACCAAAATTGATCCAATTGGAGCGTTGGGTATCTATTCAGCAAGCAGTAAACTGGCAATTCTTATGGCTCTTTTTATTCAGGCTTTTCGATTCTCTTTTGAACCATTTTTATTTTCACATTACAAAAATGAAGACTCAAAAAGGGTTTATGCAGTGATAATGAAATACTTTGTCATTTTGGGTCTTATTATATTTTTAGGGGTCATCTTTTATATGGATATCTTCAAATACTTTATTGGATCGACAAAGATGGGTTACCACGAAGGGATTAAAGTTGTGCCATGGTTGCTACTTGGAAATTTATTGCTTGGGGTTTTTTACACCCAATCATTGTGGTATAAGCTTACGGACCAGACTTATTTTGGTGCCAGGTTCGCAATATTTGGAGCAATCATCACAATCATTTTAAATGTAACCTTGATACCACATTTTGGATATATGGCATGTGGCTATGCATTTTTTATTGCTTCACTATTAATGACGTTTATTTCTTATGTAGTAGGTCAAAAGTACTTTCCAATAAAGTATGACCTGAAACGTATTGGAGCCTATTTTTTGGTTTCTATAAGTCTCTATATAACAGCTAAATATATTGTATTTGGTAACATCATCGTAAGAAATTTCTTTCATACATTTTTATTTTTTCTTTTCTTTTTCTTTATATGGTATAAAGAAAAATCTGATCTTAAAAGCCTGTTAAAATTCAAATAGATGTCATGTTTATCGAAAGAGTTGATAATGGAGAAGTTTACTATCTTAGCGGATTGAAATAATTAGGAATGAAAGTAAAAATTGTCAATAAATCGTCAAACGATCTGCCAGAATATGGGACAGAACATGCAGCAGGAATGGATTTGCGTGCCAATCTTTTGGAAGAGGTTGTCATGGAGCCATTTGAAAGGAAATTGATTCCAACAGGATTGTTTATTGAACTTCCGCTAGGATATGAAGCGCAGGTACGTCCAAGAAGTGGACTTGCCTTAAAAAAGGGAATTACAGTACTTAATTCTCCTGGCACAATTGATGCTGATTACCGAGGGGAAATCCTTGTAATTTTAATCAACCTTTCAAAGGAACCATTTGTTATTCAACATGGAGAAAGAATTGCCCAAATGATTGTGTCATCCCATGAAAAAATAAAATGGGAAATTGTTGAGATACTTGAAAATACAATTCGAGGTGAGGGGGGATTCGGACATACAGGAAAGAAGTAAATATTATTCAAACACTTCAAAATTTAAAGTTAAAAGAATGATCAAAAAAATAAAATACATTGTTTATTTATTGTTTGCATTATCACCCATATTTTTTACTTCTTGTAAGGTAAAAAAAGAAATTTCTGAAAAAGTTGTTTCGATAAAGAAGGACAGTACCGATACAGAATTCAAACTAAGTGAAGATGCCCGTAAGGAATTTGAATATCTTTTTATTGAAGGTATTAAACAAAGAACTTTTGAAAACTATGATGGTGCAATAAAAATCTTTTCTCGTTGCCTTGAAATTGATCCAAGTTCATCCGCAACACTCTATGAAATGGCCAATATTCATGTTATCAAAGGTGATTTTCAAAGTTCAATGTTCCTGATGGAAAAGGCGGTTACGATTAATCCAGACAATCAATACTACCATCTTTTGTTGGTTAAGATCTATCAGCAAAATAAATTATTCGAGAAAGCTGCAAGCGAATACGAAACTCTCGTAAGATTGGTGCCTGTAAATCCTGATTATATTTTTTACCAGGCGGCATTACTGACGATGGCAGGAAAAACCAATGAGGCTCTTGCTATTTATAATCAGCTTGAATCCAGAATGGGTATAACAGAGTCAATTTCAGTGGGTAAACAGCAAATTTATACCCAAACAGGAAATAATACTGCGGCTTTTGCGGAAATTGAGAAACTTATTAACTCCAGTCCTTCCAATCCTAAATATTATGGATTGTTGGCCGAATTGTATCTGACAAATAAAAATAGAGAGAAAGCACTTGAGAATTACAATAAAATTCTTGAAATTGATCCAAAGGACGGATTTGTCCATTTATCGATAGCAAGCTACTATATTGAAGGAAAGGAATTTGAAAAGGCATATGAGCATATCAAATTGGCTTTTAAAAACTCTGAACTGGATCTTGAAACAAAAGCACAGATGTATATGCTGTTAATTGAACCTGGCACAAATAAAATTTCTGAAGAACAACAGGTCGAACTTTTAAAAATTCTAATAGAAACACATATTGATGATGAACGTCCGCGTGCTTTAATGGTAGATTACCTGATCAATAAAAAGCAACCTGAAGAAGCAAGAAAAGAAATGAGGTTAGTTTTGGACATCAAGAAAGATTCTTACATGTATTGGGAACGATTATTGTTATTGAATAATGATTTATTGGATTGGAAATCAATGAATGAAGACAGTAAAAAAGCATTGACCTATTTCCCTGACCAACCTTTGATCTATGTCCTAAGATCTGTAGGATTACTGCAACAAAAACGCTACGATGAACTTTTGACAGTACTTGATTCAGGTGTTGTACATTCGAAAAATGATCCAAAACTTTTATCACAGTTATATACCTACAAAGCTGAAGCATTTTATAATCTGGCCAGGTTCAAGGAGGCGTTCGATGTATTTGATAAAGTTGTTGAACTTGACCCTGAAAATTTCATGGCTATGAATAACTATGCCTATTATCTTTCATTAAAAGGAGAAAGGCTCGATATTGCAGAAAAAATGTCTGCTAAGGTAATTCAAGCAAATCCAGACAATGCTACTTATCTGGATACCTATGCATGGGTATTTTTCAAGAAAAAGGATTATGATCTTGCAAAATTTTACATGGAAAATGCACTGTCAAAGGTATCTGAAGACAGTGCAGTCCTGATAGAACATTATGGTGATATTTTGTTTTTCCTTAACGATAAACAAAACGCTATTGTCCAATGGAAGAAGTCGCTTGAAATGGGCAACCCCTCCAAGATTCTCAAACAGAAAATAAGTGCAAAGAAATACATTGAAACAAAAGAAAATTAGTTGTATGTGGCTGTTTAGAACCTATTTAAAATATATAATTGTTTTAATTATCCTTATCTTTTTTTTACAAGGTTGTAAGCAGAAGGAAAAGGTAGTCCTTCCAAAAAGAATAAAGCGTTACAGTGTTGGAAAAGTTGTTAAATTGGTTTCTGATAATTCTTTAAGGTTTGAAACTTTATCTGTGAAGAAATTATCAGCTTCTTACACAAATGAAGATAAATCAATTTCAATAAGGGGATCCTATAAAATCCGACGTGATAGCATTATTCAATTTTATGCACAGAAACTGGCAATTCCAGTTGGTAAATTAGAGGTTAACCTCGATTCGTTCAAGCTTGTAAAATTCCTTGAACAAGAATTAATGATCGGGAAAAACAGTTATTTAAGCGAATTTATTGGTATGGATGTAGATTATTCTGTATTACAGGCGTTGCTAAGCAATAAATTATTTTCCATCCGCCAAGATAACCGTGATAAGGAATTTAAAGACTATGTATGTGATATTGAAGATGATATGTATAAAATATCTTCTATTCGGAATCGGAAATTCAAAAAAATCAATAAAAATGAAGATCGGCTTGAAAGGTATAGAAACCGTTTGGATGAAGGTCATGTCATCAAACAGGACATTTACATCGATCCCGACTCATTTGTGGTGCGACGAATGGTTATAAACGATCTTGATACCAAAAAATGGGTAAAGCTTGATTTTTCAAAGTTTGAAAAAGTAAGTGACCAATGGTTTCCTGCTTCAATTGATATTCAAGTTGTTGGTGATAAAAAAATAGAATTATCGATCGAATTATCAAAAATAAGTTTGGATGACGAGCAAAATTTTGGGTTTTCAATCTCACCCAAATACAAGACCAAATTAATTCAATAGCTGTATTTTGTTGAACCAAAGCTCTATTAGCAGTTGAAAACTTTAACAATATTAGATTTTCTCTTTTTAATTTGCATTTCTTTTAGCGCATTTGGTCAATCGCTTGAAGAACTACGGAAGCAAAAAGAGAAGACGGCTTCCGAAATAGAGTACATCAACAGTTTGCTTAAAGAAACCAATTCAAACGCAAAGGCATCATTGAACAGGCTTGCTGTATTAGAAAGACAAATAAAGCTTCAAGACAAGCTTATCAACAATATTACGGGCGAAATCGGATACCTTGACATTTCAATACAACAGAATTTAGTACGAATAGATTCATTAAGCAAGGAGCTACATCTGGTTAAAGATAAATACGCAGCAATGATCAGGTATGCCAACAGGAATCAGAATAACAACAATCAATTGCTGTTTCTTTTATCCTCTCAGGATTTTAACCAAGCGTACAAGCGTTTTATCTATTTGAAGCAATATGCAGATTATCGACGCAAACAGGCAGAAAGAATAGTTGAGTTTAAGAATTCTATCAACAACCAAGTATTGGAATTCAACAAACGAAAAGAGGAAAAGCAAAACTTATTGGTATCTAAGTTAAATCAAACCAAGATTATAGAACAGCAAAAACAGAAACAAACTGAGGTTTATTCTGAATTACAGCAAAAGGAGAAGGATTTGGCGAAAAAACTTGAGAACCAAAGAAAAGCAGAACTGCGTTTACAACAGGAAATCGAGAGGGTTATAGCCGAAGAAGCTAAAAAGGCAAGCCGTAAATCCAAAAATGAACCTGGCCTTGCATTGTCCAAAGAGGAAAAGCTCCTATCAGGTGATTTCTCGAATAACAAGGGGAAATTTCCATGGCCTGTTCCTGGTGGTTTTATATCGGACCACTTTGGGGAGCATCCACATTCTGTTTTAAAATATGTAATTATTAGAAATTCAGGTATTGATATTACGACCCGGGCAAATGCAAAGGCAAGATCCATTTTTAAAGGAGAAGTAACTAAAATCGTCGCAATACCAGGTGGGAATTGGGCCGTGATTATCAGACACGGAAACTACCTGACAGTCTATTCTAACCTTAATGAGGTTTTTGTGAAGGCTGGCCAAAAGGTTGGAATTAAAGAAGAGATCGGAACTGTTTTTACAGATGGGAACGATGACAATAAAACAATCCTCAAATTCCAGATATGGCGCGAAAACACCAAACTGAACCCTGAGGATTGGTTAATAAGACAATAAAAATTTTGATATTCAAATTTTTACCAGATTAGTTGACAATTATCCAGTTCACCAACAAGTGCAAATAGTTACCCTAGCCTAATATTTGGTCAGGTTGGCAACTTTTGTGAGACCGGGAAGATTGATGATTTTTATTTTTCTTCCCTGGAGATCGATCAGTTTATCTGTTTTAAACTCTGAAAGAAGCCGAATGATCGATTCTGTGGCAGTACCTACAGTATTTGCCAATTCTTCCCTTGTCAATGAAATTTGCAATGTTTTATCAGCGTCAAGTTCGAAATTCTCTTTTAAAAGCAACAGTATTTCAGCAAGACGTTCACGGACAGTTTTCTGTGCAATATCAGTAATGTATTCATTTGCCTCCTTTAATTCTGCACAAACAATCCTTAGCATAGCCAGAGAAAAGGAGGGATTCTTTTCTATCAGATTGAGGAGGGTCTTGTAAGGAATATGACACAGAATGGCATCTTCTATAATTTTGGAAGTCGTACACGCAGTTTCCTGGCTTAAAAGCGACCGATAAGCAATGATTTCCCCTTTTTTGGCAAACCTGATTATTTGTTCTTTGCCGTCAATACCTGTTTTATAGACCTTTACAATACCTTTAATAATGCAGTAAAAACCAGTCAGCCGGCTACCCTCCTTATAAACAATACTGCCTTTTTTATAGGTTAAACAAGTCTTATCAAAATTAAGGCTTTTAAGTTCATCTTCAGTCAATGACTTGAAAAAACGGAATCCCGAAAGATTAATATCGTCTGATGTGTCGTTTAAATTCTTCATATTCAATCTATTTGTAACAACAAAATTGCGCCCTAAATATACAATTTAAGTTTTAAAAAATTAAAAAATCTTTAAATTGAAACAAAGCAACTAATTATTCGTTTAAACCTATGTAATGATAATATTATAATATGAAATGTAAAGTATTGAAATCGAAAAACGGAATGACTAAATCACAGAATTTAAGTTATTTGAAATTATCAGTTCTGGCAATGGTCATGCTGTTATCGGGGTTTAAAATGGAAAGCAAGGCTGCTGATTATGTTTTGGATAAAACCACTAGCACAGTGAAATGGGTAGCAAAGAAAGTTACAGGGCAGCACAATGGTTCAATTTCGTTTGAAAGTGGGGCGGTTACAGTTACTAAAAATGCCATTTCAGGTGGGTCTTTTGTCATCAATATGAAAACGATTGTCGATGAAGATATTACAAATGAGGAAATGAAAAAGAAGCTGCTTGGTCACCTGGCATCCGACGATTTTTTCTCGATCGAAAAATTCGCGGAGTCCAATTTGGTCGTCAAAAAAGTCACCTCCGTTTCGGGTGATGATTACCATTTTGTAGCTGATTTGACCATTAAAGGAATTACCAATCCTGTTGAATTCAACGCAAATGTCTCAATTAAAGGTGACCAATTGAGTGCAAAAGGATTAATTACGGTCAACAGGACAAAGTATGGAATAAAATATGGATCCGGCAGTTTTTTTCAAGGCCTTGGAGACAAGGTAATTTACGATGATTTTACGCTGGAGTTCATTGTTGTTGCAAAGAAAAATTAGTTTTTTTAGGAAAAAGTCTGGGTTTTAAAGGATGCTCTTTGGGGCATCCTTTTTTTATTTATTGAACTTAAAGATTAACTTTGAAATTGAAAAAAGCAAAAAGTAAATGGCTAAAGTTGCATTGATTACAGGAGGGGCTACAAGATTGGGACGATCAATATCCCAACATCTTGCCAGCAGTGGTTGGGATTTGGCGTTACATTATGGTACCTCCAAACAAGCGGCTGAAACTGTTATAGAGGAGCTTCAAAAGTTTTATCCGAATCAGCAATTCTTTGCTTTTCAAGTCGATTTTAATGATATAGTGAAAACGCAAGTCTTGATAAAATCGGTAATTGAACAATTTGAATGTCTTGATTTACTGATCAATAATGCTTCTGTTTTTGAACCGGGATCTTTATGTGAAACCTCTGCCGAATTGTTGGTACGGCAAACCATGGTGAATTATATGGCTCCATTTATCCTTATGCGCGATTATGCCAATCAGGCAACTCATGGTCAGATCATTAATATTTCCGATACCCGGATTGCAAATAATGGGTTCGAACACCTCTCCTACTCCATTTCGAAAAAATCACTTTGGGAATTGACAAAAATTGCCGCCCTCGAATTGGCTCCCCATTTTCGTGTCAATGCAATTGCGCCTGGTGCTATTTTACCTCCTCCTGGCAAAGATCTGAAATATCTTGCTGAGGTCGCTTCAAAAACACCGATGAAAATTCCTTCCGGAGTACTTCCCATCTTAAAAAGTATCGACTATATATTAGATAATCAGGACTTGACAGGTCAGTTACTTTTTTGTGACGGTGGTGCCCATTTGTTGTAAAAATAAATACAAAACTTCATAAACAAACAAAATATTTATGGCCATTATACGCATAAAAAATCTGGTTGTCCGGACAATTATAGGATTCAACCCTGAAGAACGGGTCAACTTGCAGGATGTGATCCTGAATGTTGAAATTGAAGTAAGTGTTGCCAGTGCGGTTATGACAGATCAGCCCATGGATATCTATGATTATAAATCAATTACAAAAAGGATTATTTCATTTGTATCCGAGAGTCAATATAATTTGCTGGAGAAATTGACTTATGAAGTACTTCAAATGATTTTGAGCGACAAACGTGTTACATGGGCAAAAGTTGAAATGGACAAACCACATGCACTTCGGTATTCTGAGTCTGTATCGGTTGAATTGGAAGAGAGGCGATCATGAAGCACGATTGTATCATTGGTATCGGTTCTAATATTGATCCGGAGCGCAACATTGCGGCTGCCCTGTTTTTACTCCGATCAGACCATGAGCTGGTTTCAATCTCAACCCTGGTAAAAACGGCTCCAATTGGAATCGTAGAACAACCTGATTTTCTAAATGGTGTCGTCAGGATTGATACGACTTTGGAAATAACTGATTTTAAGGAGTATCTAAAAGATGTTGAAGATCAATTGTTCAGAAATAGATCAATACCAAAATACGGACCAAGGACCATTGATCTTGACATCGTTGTTTGGGATGGGGAAATAATTGACAAAGATTACTATGACAGGGATTTTTTGCGAGTGGCTGTTGCTGAGATTTATTCGATCAAATAAAACACCAAATCCTACCAAAGCTCCTTGTATTTCAGTTGCACTTTGGCAGAATTTGAGTCATTCTATTGTGGTATTATTTCTGCCTTTAGTTTCAAAGCTTATAGCTCAAATTTGAAGGAAGGAATTTTTCAACATATTCAACTGGCACATTTTTCCGATTTGCAAAATCGACAACCTGATCTTTCGCAATTCGCTCAAGGCCAAAATAGACAGCATTCTGATGCGCAAAATACTGACCGCAAACTGAAGCGGTAGGGTACATCGAAAAATGTTCGGTCAAATGGATATCGGCTTTATTGGTTGCTCCCAACAAATCGAACAAGACCTTTTTTTCGGAATGTTCGGGACAAGCCGGATAACCTGCAGCAGGCCGGATTCCCTGGTATTTGCAATTGATCAGATCGAGGGCAGAAAGATTTTCATCGGGGGCATATCCCCAAAATTCTTTCCTCACCCTTTCGTGGAGCCTTTCAGCAAAAGCCTCTGCAAGCCGATCTGCCAATGATTCGAGAAGAATTGCCTGGTAGTCATTGCCTTCACTTTTGAATTTTTCGACCCATTCGGCCACTCCGATTCCTGCGGTTACGGCAAATCCACCGCAATAATCGGCAATGCCTGTATTTTTAGGAGCCACAAAATCGCTAAGGCAATAATTGTGCAGGCCCGCTCCCCTTTTTTGCTGCTGACGCAGATGATGGAACTTTCCGACAAGGGTTGTACGATCTTCGCCAGTATATAGCTCAATATCATCACCAACCGAATTTGCCGGCCAGATACCGAAAATACCTTTGGCTGTTATCATTTTTTTGGCAATGATTTCGTCGAGGAAATTGTTTGCTTCCTCATAAAGTTTGCGGACTTCTGCTCCCTGATTGGGATCATCGAGAATTGCAGGGAATTTGCCCCTGAATTCCCATGCCAAAAAGAAGAAGGTCCAATCGATGTCGTGACGCAATTCTTCAAACGGATAATCGTCGAATACCTTAATACCTTGAAATATAGGTTTATACACCATTGATGGATTCCAATCAGGCTTGAAAGAATTTGCCCTTGCCTGGGCAATTGTAAGGTATTCCTTTGGTTTCTTGGCACTGTGGGTTGCCCGAAGTTCTTTGTATTCGCTTTTAACTATTGACAGAAAATCGGGATCCTGCACCAAAAGATTTGCCACCACCTGAACGGCACGTGACGCATCCTTCACATAGACAACTGGTTGTGAATATTCAGGAGCGATTTTTACAGCAGTATGGATTTTGGAGGTTGTGGCACCACCTATCATTAAAGGGATTTTAAACCCACGACGCTCCATCTCGTGCGCCACATGGACCATCTCTTCAAGAGAAGGTGTAATTAATCCACTTAGCCCGATGATGTCCACATTTTCTTCAATAGCTTTTTTCAGAATCGTTTCGGCAGGAACCATTACACCAAGATCGATAATTTCGTAATTGTTACAGGCCAATACCACACCCACAATGTTTTTTCCGATATCATGAACATCTCCTTTCACCGTGGCCAAAAGTATTTTCTTTTTAACAGTTGGTGCCTGTTTTAAATCAAGCTTGTCCTGCTCAATATAAGGTTGCAAAAATGCCACTGCCTTTTTCATTACACGGGCTGACTTGATCACTTGCGGAAGGAACATTTTGCCGCTTCCAAACAAGTCCCCTACTCTATTCATCCCGTCCATTAAGGGCTCCTCAATGACACGGATTGCACTGTTGTATTGTGGAAGCAACTCGGTTATGTCCTGTTCAATATAATCAGTAATACCTTTAATCAGAGCATGTTGTATTCTTTCAATAACCGGAGCTTCGCGCCATTCCTCAATTTTTTCCTCCTTTTTGCTGCTATCCTTAATATTTTCAGAAAAAGCAAGGATCCTTTCAGTGGCATCGGGCCTGCGGTTCAATATAACGTCTTCAACATATTCAAGTAAATCCTTTGGAATCTCGTCATAGATCTGCAACATGCCAGGATTGACGATTCCCATATCGAGCCCTGCTGCAATGGCGTGGTAGAGGAATACTGAATGAAATGCTTCCCGTATCGTATTATTTCCCCTGAATGAGAACGAAACATTTGATATTCCACCACTTACCTTCGCAAATGGAAGGTTTTCCTTGATCCACTTCGTAGCTTTGATAAAATCGAGGGCATAACTATTGTGCTCCTCAATTCCGGTGCCGACCGTTAAAACGTTGGGGTCAAAAATAATATCCTGAGGTGGAAAATGAACTTCGTCAACCAATATCCGGTAAGCACGTTCACAAATGGTGATGCGTTGTTCAAAGGTTGCAGCCTGTCCTTTTTCGTCAAAAGCCATTACAACAGTAGCAGCACCATAATTTTTTATTTTAAGGGCGCGTTCCTTGAAGACCTCCTCCCCTTCCTTCAAACTGATTGAATTTACAATTGCCTTTCCCTGAACACATTGCAGACCTGCCTCAATAACAGACCATTTGGATGAATCGATCATAACAGGCAGTCGTGCAATATCGGGTTCTGACATCATCAGGTGAAGGAAACGAACCATCTCTTTTTCCGAATCGAGCATTGCATCGTCAAGATTGACATCGATAATCTGGGCACCGCCTTCGACCATTTCACGGGCAATCGCCAATGCCTCCTCATATTTTTCCTCGCGGATCAACCTGGCAAATTTGATCGAACCTGACACATTACAACGTTCCCCAATGTTCACAAAAACAGAAGATTGCGAAACAGTCAATGCTTCAAGGCCACTTAACCGGGTTGCTATTTCAGGATGGACACGCTTGTGCGGCTTCGATTTAGCTGCCATTTTTGCCAGTTCCCGAATGTGTTCAGGTGTCGTTCCGCAGCACCCTCCAATGATATTCACCATCCTTTCATCGAAAAATCCCTGAATATGGTGACCCATATCGGAAGGCGATTCGTCGTATTCACCAAATTGGTTGGGCAAACCGGCATTTGGGTGGGCACTGATATAAAAAGGTGCCTTACGGCTTAATTCTTCAACATAAGGCCGCATCTCTTTGGCACCCAACGAGCAATTTAATCCGATTGAGAGCAAATCAATATGGGACAATGAGTTGAGGAATGCTTCTACTGTCTGGCCGGTAAGAGTCCTGCCGCTGCGGTCGGTAATTGTGCCTGAAATCATCACCTCGATACGGATGTTCCTCTTTTCGAGCACCTCTTCGATTGCCATCATGGCGGCTTTTGCATTTAATGTGTCGAAAATGGTCTCCACCAAAAGCACATCGACTCCCCCATCGAGCAATCCTTCAATCTGTTCACTATAGGACTCCTTCATCTCAGCAAAAGTAACAGCCCGAAATCCGGCATCGTTTACATCGGGCGACATGGAACAGGTTTTATTAGTTGGGCCTATGGATCCGGCAACATAACGGGGCATTTCCGATGTCGAATAGAGAGCTGCTGCCTTGTGCGCTATTTGGGCTGCTGCCTTATTGATCTCATAGACAAAGGCTTCCAGACCATAATCTGCCTGGGAAATCCTTGTTGCATTAAAGGTGTTTGTGGCAATGATATCTGCACCGGCTTCCAGAAAACCTTCGTGAATTTCCCTGATCACCGAGGGTTTGGTTAACGAAAGCAGGTCGTTGTCCCCTTTCAAAGGCATTGTCCAATTGGGGAACTGCTCACCCCTGAAATCCTCTTCTGTGAGTTTAACCTTTTGGATCATGGTCCCCATTGCCCCATCGAGGACTAGGATCCGATGTTTTAATTCCTGCCGTATCTTACTTTCTTTTGTCATTTTACTTTTTTATTATCAGATTGAAAACCCTGCAAATACCAAAGTTTCCTTCACATACTATAACAACGGAAAGTATCTCTTTGATTTAATCTGTGAAAATAATCGTATTATATTGATTATCAATATTTATTGTAAGATGAGCTAATATAAGATCGGCATAATCTTTGGCTCACTCAACAACATTCCTGGTTTTTGGTTTCTGATTTCTTTTATTGCATTTTCGACCTGCCCGAAAGTGCAAGGTGTTGTGGCCACAGAGAATACTGCTTTTTCGCCTGAATGGCGGTTGTGGCTGACTGTTTCGATATTGATTCCCTGGTTTCCGATTGCTGTCGCAATGAAACCAGTTGTTCCAGGTAAATTCCCGGTATGAAAGGTAATCAGGTAAGAGAATACGAACTGACCCGGGTTTGCAAGATTGCATACTTGTTTTGCTGGGATGTTCTGTATTTTATCGCCATAACGTGCAATGAAAACAATATCAGAAACGATCGACATCGCGGTTTCAGTTGAACCGGCACCTTTACCGACCAAAAAATGGATCCCTGAATATTTGTTGTTGATGCGCACCGCATTGGTTGTACCATTTACCTCCGAAAGGAAATTGCTGTTTTTCACGAGCATTGGTCTGACTGTTGCATAAATAACCCCGTTAACTTTTTTAGCATAGCAAATCAGCTTGATCTTTGCATCGATTTCACTTGCAAAGTCAATATCTTCTTTTGTAATATCCTGAATACCTGAAATGTAAAGGTCTTCCTTTGATACATCGACCCCAAACGCCAGTTTAATCAACAGGGTCAGTTTATGACCTGCATCGCCTCCATTGATATCCAAAAGCGGATCGGCTTCGGCATACCCACTTTCTTGGGCCATCTTCAAGGCATCGTTAAACTCCAGTTTTTCATTCTGCATCTGTGTCAGGATGTAATTGCTGGTCCCGTTCATGATCCCCGAAACGGATTGTATGAGATCGCCCGTAAGACCTTCCTGAATGGTTTTTATAATTGGGATTGCGCCACAAACTGCGGCCTCGAACCCAATTTTCACATTGTTTTTTTCGGCGGCTTCAAAGATGGCTTTGCCCCTTTCGGCCAGCAGAGCCTTGTTTGCTGTGACCAGATGTTTCCCCGAGTTGAGGATTTCGAGGCAAAGGTTGTAAACAAAATCGCTTTTGCCGCCAATTGTTTCCACAACCAGATCGATCTCTTTTGAAGAAATAATCTCTTTTATATATTGATTGGCTTCATCTCCGGTAAGGTCTTTGCCACCGCCGCAAAATAAATTGAGGGGAATGTTAAACCTTTCGGCTGCCTTTTCAGGACAGAGTTCTACAATATTTTTGAGAACAATGTTAGTCTTTGCCCTGATTGACAGTTCATTATTGATTTCGGTTATAATTTTGGCGATCCCTCCGCCAACAGTCCCGCAGCCCAATATGGCTATGTTTAAAGTATCCATTTGAATGGTTGATAAAAAATTTTTGCAAGATAAGAAAAATTGAGGAGGGGATAATTTGAAAATTAGATAATTTGAAGATTTGGAAATGCCATAATTTGGAAATGGAATAATTTGAAGATTTGAAAATTAGGTTAACGGCTATTTATCCTTTATCCTGAAAAGCGATGTATCTGTCCTGATCAAAATCGAATTCTGAACAATTGCCAGTGTCGCATACACTTCGCCTTCCACCTTGTTTGTTGAAATGATTTCGGGGATTTTACCAGCTTTAAGCACAATGGTTTCCCCTTTCACGGAAGTGAGATAAACCTTGCCTTCGGCCCAAAGTGGCGATGAGTGGTACTTCTCTTTCAACCTTCTGGTGAAGGTTTGGGTGCCTGTTTTGGCATCAAATACGATCAATGTGTTTTTCGTATCGACAGTGTAGATCACACCATCCTTGATCAATGGTGTAAGTAATTGTAGAATTGGGCTTTTGTGACGCCATAAAATATTCGTTTTGGTTACGTCCCCTGTACCTGTCGCATCGATGGCGAGCAATTCTACAAATTTCTCCCCATTACCCGGAGGGGTCATCAAGCTGGTATAATAATAAACAATGCCGTCTTCATAAATCGGCATGGCAATCGATGAATCCTCTCCCTCGACAACCCGCCAGACCTCCTTGCCGGTCTCAATTTCGTAAGCGATGCAAACAGTCGATCCATTTGAAATCATCAAATCTTTTCCATTGATATTGATTACCAATGGGGTGCAATACGATTTTTTGCCGATAGGCTCAATACCAGTGTAGCACTCCTGTGGGCGATCTGCACGCCATATTACCTCGCCGGTCTTTTTGTTAAAAGCGATTATGTATTGAAAATCGGTACCTTCGTAATGCACGATCAGCAACTCTTTATAAAGCATCAACGATGCTCCAGTTCCCTGTATGTGCTCGACAACAAAGTCGTTACGTTTCCAGACAATCTCCCCATTTGTTGTATTGACGCAGGCTGTGCCGCGACTTCCATAATTAAAGTAAACAAATCCATCCTCAATACATGGGGTGGGGGTCGCATATGAGTTGATGGAATGTTTCCTGAACACGCTGTCCTGTTTGAAAAGCAAGATATCATAAATCAGCTTGCCGGTTTTTAAGTCGATGCACTCTCCCCACATCTCTTTGCCATCATTTGTTGCAGTAGATATCCAGACCTGATCGCCGAATACGACAGGTGATGCCCAACCTTTCCCTTTGATGTCGCTTTTCCACATCACATTGGTCGAATCGTTCCATGAAACTGGAACCTTGGTTTCCGTTGAAACGCCGTTCAGCTTGCTGCCCCTGAAATGGGTCCAGTTGCTTTCCTGGGAAACTGCTGTCGTATAACACAGAAATACAAATGCAATAGAAAGGAAAATGAAAAATGGGCGTTGCGAGAATTTTATAAATCTATGTATGTCAAATATATAACACATGTTAAAAATTGCACGAGTTAATTTTATCAAACATTCTGGTCAAGAAATCCGCAAAATTGAAATTTTGATCCAAAAATCATCCAAACCTATTACTTTTATGGCAAATTACATACATTAAGTCAAATCAATTCCAATTAAAACTTGCCGTAATGAAACGATTCTTACTAACTGTATTGATTTTGGTAATTGTCAACTATTCTTCTTCATTTGGACAAACCAAAAGTGTCAATTTGAATTCATTGGGATTCCTGCCCCAGCAAACCAAAAAAGCTTCCATCATTGGGGACTCTTTATCATTTTCAATTAAAAGGTCTGATAATCAAACGGTTGTTTTTACCGGGAAAATGGCTGGACCAATATTTCAAAAGGATGTCAATCAACGTGTTGCAATCGCTGATTTTTCATCGGTCACCAAAGTTGGCAAATATTTCCTCGAAACTTCGGCTGGTGCCAATTCAATCGAATTTGAGATTTCACCCAAGGTTTATAACCACCCGTTTTATACAAGCATGAGGGGCTTTTATTTGTGGCGGTGCGGTACTGCTGTTGAAGGAGTCCACAATGGAATCCGTTATGCCCACGATGCCTGTCACCTGGAAGATGGTTTTGAAGATTATCAGGGTAAACCTGGAGAAAAACGCAACGGCATAGGTGGATGGCACGATGCCGGGGATTATGGAAAATATGTGGTCAATGCCGGGGTCACTGTTGGAATGATGTTTATGGCATGGGATCAATTCCAATCAAATTTAAAAAACTTCAAACTTGATTTGCCGGAAACGGCAAAAGGCTATCCCGATTTTCTCAAGGAACTGAAATGGGAAACCGATTGGTTGCTCACGATGCAATACACCGATGGATCAGGAAAGGTTTCACATAAGCTGACCCGCAAAAACTTTGAACCGTTCTGCAAACCCGAAGATGACAAGGGTCAACGCTATTTTACCGATTGGAGTTCGGCCGCTACTGCCGATTTTGTGGCGATGATGGCACAAGCTGCACGTTATTTTCAACCCTACGACAAGGCTTATGCCCAAAAATGCCTGGCAGCCGCAAAGGTCAGCTATCAATTTCTCAAGGAAAATCCAAATGACAAGAATTTTATACAGGGTGAGTTTAAAACCGGGGGTTACCAGACAACCGACAAGGATGACCGTTTATGGGCTGCAGCCGAAATGTGGGAAACAACGGGCAATCCCGAATTTCTGGGCGATTTTGAGAAAATGGCAACCACCCAGAATTTCAAGGTTTTTGAAGACTGGGACTGGGGCAATGTCTCCAATCTGGGGATGTTCGAATATGCCTTGTCAAAGAAAACAGGAAGGAATCCTGAAATCCTGAAGGCCATTCAGAAGAATATTGTCGATGTTGCCAATTCGATTTCCAAAAACGCGGCAGCCGATGTTTATGGTCGCCCGTTGATCCGATATTACTGGGGCTGTAACGGAACCATTGCACGTCAGGTACTTAACCTTCAGGTAGCCAACCTGATTTCGCCAGATAAAATCTACATCCAAACTTCTCAGGATGCAATAGCCCATATTTTTGGCCGCAATTTCTACAATCGCTCGTACGTCACTGGATTGGGAATTCAACCTGCAATGAATCCTCATGACCGGCGTTCGGGTTCCGACAATGAAGTATATCCTTGGCCTGGTTATATCGTCGGTGGTGGACATTCTGCAACCGGATGGAACGACAAACAGGAAGATTATTCCACCAACGAGATTGCAATCAACTGGCAGGGAGCGTTGGTGTATGCACTGGCAGGATTTGTGGGGAAATAGCGGGGAGCAAACGAGCATGGAGCGGGGAGCATGGTGCAAAGAGCTGGAGACTGAAGAAGAGAGAAGGGGAAAGGGTGTGAAGGGGAGACTGGAAACCGAAGAAATGGAAAAGGGAGAACGGAAAATGCCAATGCCAATTTGAAACATAGATTTCTTATCCTGGCTTTTCCATAGGAAATCAATAACAATAGAAAACCAATATTCAATTGATTTCGGTTTATTCATGTTGTGCCGTAGGCACAGAATATTGGTAGAAGATTGAATTGTAATAAGATATTCCGTCCCGGATGGGACGAAACGCTGCATTTATATCTGCCTTCTACCAATATTTAATCCTTAACAGGATTGGGAAAAACAATTTTTCATTGTCCATGAAGCTGATTATTGAAATCAAAATATACTTTTCGCGCCAATTAAATACTTCGTAGAAGTTAAACTATTGTAGAATAAAATGTTACACCATCAGCCAGCGGCGCAATCAGGATGTTGTTAAAAGATAGGATGATCCGTGCACCGCAATGCATAACCGGAATGAATTGTGTTTTAAGTTGTATCTTTGGAAATAAATACCAATACTATGAAAACTTTATTTACCAGACTGATTGAGGTTTATAGAAAAAACCAACGTAGAAGATTACTTGCACAGAAGCTTCGAAAAGAATCTAGCTTAACCAAACGTGAATCATTAATCGTACTTTCTGGCTTTGAAAGGGTTGACAGAATCCCCAATTGAACCATTTATTTAATAGTTTTGAAATTCATTTATACCCGTTATTATGAACCGATTGTTTTTGCTGGATGCCTATGCTTTGATCTACCGTTCGTACTTTGCATTTATCAACGCACCAAGGGTCAACTCGCAAGGGCTGAATACCTCCACTATGCTGGGATTTGTGAACACGCTTGAGCAACTGCTTAAAAATGAGAAACCTACCCATATAGCCGTAGCGTTCGACCTTCACGGCCCAACTTTTCGCCACGACATGTTTCCCGATTACAAGGCGCAACGCGAAGTGATGCCCGAAGATATCCGGAAATCGATCCCTTATATACGGGACATTATCAAGGCTTACCATATCCCAATGCTCGAAAAGGAGGGCTACGAAGCTGATGATGTGATCGGCACTTTAGCAAAAACTGCCGAAAAAGAGGGGTTTCAGGTTTATATGGTTACACCCGATAAAGATTATGCACAGCTTGTTTCGGAGAATATCTTTATGTACAAACCCAAGCGGATGGGCAACGAAATAGAAATCCTGGGGGTTCCACAGGTTTGTGAGAATTTCCAGATCCAAAATCCATTGCAGGTCATCGATGTTTTGGGTTTGATGGGGGATACCTCCGATAACATTCCTGGTTGTCCAGGCATTGGTCCAAAAACGGCGATGAAATTGGTCAGTGAATTTGGCAGTGTAGATGGCGTCTATCAGAACATCAATAAATTAAAGGGGAAACAGAAGGAGAGTCTTGAACAGTATGAAGATCAAGTCCGTATGTCGCGCAAGCTGGCAGAGATTATTCTGGATGTGCCGATCGAATTTGATGAGGAGGATCTCCGGTTGATCGAACCCGATTTTAACAAACTTCGTGAGATATTCCTTGAACTTGAATTCAGGACCTTGGCAGAAAAAATACTTCCCCCGACAACAAAGGTTGCGCCACCGCCACCTGCATTTGATCAGGGGACACTTTTCAGTATGGATGAGCAGACCCAAACTGAAGAAGTGTCAGGTGTACATCAGGATATCCGCTCTACCGACCATCAATACCACCTCGTCATTGGCGATGATCAGATCAAAACACTTGTCTCAAAATTGGGACAACAACCTGAATTTTGTTTCGATACCGAAACGACAGGCCTAGATACCCATTCCGATCTGCTGGTCGGGATGTCGTTTTCATTCAAAGCAGGGGAGGCCTGGTATGTGCCTGTCCCACAAGATAATAAAAAAGCATTGGCCATTGTTCATCAGTTTGTGCCTGTATTTGCGAACGAAAAGAGTTTGAAGATCGGGCAGAACATGAAGTTCGATATCCTTATGCTTTCGCGGTATGGCCTGGAAATCAAGGGTGCTTATTTTGATACCATGGTGGCGCACTACCTGATCCAGCCCGATCTGCGCCACAATCTCGACTACCTCAGCGAAGTCTATCTTGGCTATAAAAAAGTCGCTACCGAAGAGCTGATCGGCAAACGAGGCAAAAACCAATTGTCGATGCATCAGGTCGATCTGGAGCAGATCAAAGAATATGCGGGTGAGGATGCCGATATTACCTTTCAACTTAAACTTTTGTTAGATAAAGAGTTGTCAAAATTTGGTGTACGGAAGTTGTTTGATGAGGTTGAGATGCCGCTGTTGAAGGTGCTGGTCCAGATGGAGCAAGCCGGTTTAACAATTGATCCCAGTGTGCTCGACGACTACGCCGTGGTCCTCAGGGAACAGATCATTGAACTGGAAACAAGCATCATTGAACTGGCCGGCGAACATTTCAACATCTCGTCGCCAAAGCAACTGGGCTACATCCTTTTCGAAAAATTGATGCTCGATCCAAAAGCAAAAAGGACAAAGACGAAACAATATTCCACAGGCGAGGAGATCCTCGTCAATTTGCAGGACAAACATCCGATTGTGAATAAAATATTGGAACACAGGGGATTAAAAAAATTGCTTTCGACCTATGTCGAAACGCTTCCCAAAATGGTCAATCCGAAAACCGGAAGAATTCATTCTTCGTTCAATCAGACCATTGCGGCAACGGGAAGGTTAAGTTCCACGAATCCGAATCTTCAGAACATCCCCATCAGGGACGAAAACGGACGTGAAATCCGCAAGGCGTTTATCGCAAGCGACGACAATCACACCTTTTTATCGGCCGACTATTCCCAAATCGAGCTAAGGATTATGGCTGCCGTTTCAGGCGACAAAGTGATGACGGAGGCTTTCCGGAATGGGGAAGATATCCATGCCGCAACTGCATCCAAGATTTTTGGTATCCCGCTTGCAGAAGTCTCTTCGGACATGCGCCGCAAAGCAAAAACCGCCAACTTTGGGATCCTCTATGGGATTTCGGCATTTGGCCTTGCACAACGCTTGAACATTCCGCGCGGTGAGGCGAAGCAATTGATCGATGACTATTTTGCCAATTTCTCGATGGTCAAAAACTACATGGACGAACAGCTTGTGCTTGCCCGGGAAAGGGGTTATGTCGAAACCATTATGGGTAGGAGGCGTTACCTGGCCGACATTAATTCGGCGAATGCATCCGTAAGGGCTTTTGCCGAACGGAATGCGATCAACGCTCCGATCCAGGGTTCTGCTGCCGACATCATCAAAGTGGCGATGATCAACATCAGCAGGCGTTTTGCAGAAGAAGGTTTTAAATCTCAGATGACCCTGCAGGTGCATGACGAATTAAACTTCGATGTACTAAAGTCCGAACTCGAACCGGTAAAAGCTGTGGTGAAGTACGAAATGGAAAATGCTGTTAAACTGGCCGTTCCGTTGGAGGTTGAGATGAACAATGCGGAAAACTGGTTGCTGGCACATTGAGCAGAGAGCTTGGCGCAAAGGGCATGGGGTGGAAACCCTGGAAACTCTACTAAAATGATGATAAAAAAGGTCTCGCAAAGTACGCAAAGTAACGCAAAGTTTTGTTTATTAGATACTTTGCGAACTTAGTGGGCTTTGCGAGACAATAAAAACCAATTCTATTTGATCTTCTCGATCCAGATGTTCCGGAACTGGATTTTGGAACCTTCGGCCTGTAAGCCAATCCCACCTTTGGTCAAGCTGCATTTGGTGGCGAAGTTCTGAAGCACGCCATTCACCGATATCTCGACTGTATTTCCTTTGCATACAATGTCATAGCTGTTCCATTCACCAGGCTTTTTTTCGCTTGAAGGTTTCATCTTAGCTGCAATTGGCTTAACTTTCGCCGTCGATACATAAACGGTATCTCTAACAGTAGCACTCAATCCAATATCCTGGACAATGAAATCGCCGGCAGAGAGGTGTTTCAACTGGGCCTGGTAATGTTTTGGCCAGATTTTGTCGGGACCGTTTGTATGGATAAAAACACCGCTGTTGGTTGGCACTTCGGGGTAACGCCATTCGACATGGAGTTTGTAGTTTTCAAATTCTTTTTTGGTACGGAGATAACCCATTGGTACACCGGGAGTTTCGATCACGCCATCCTTCACATAGAAGAATTTGGCCTTGTCGATCGTGGAATCGGCCACAAAGGTTGACCAGCCATCCAGGTTTTTCCCGTTAAACAACATTTGCTTTTTTTGTGCAACCCCGTTGAGGGCAAAAGCAACCAACAAAACTAAAAGTACTGTTCTCATCGTGTTTAAATAATTAGTCCGATAAAAGTAGAAAATATTTTGGAACACTGATAACACGGATTTAACAGATTGGCACTGATTTTAATTCCCTGTTTGGATATAAAGCGATTGGAAATCGCTCGACCCACAGGCTTAATCCAAAACTTTTATGTGCTTGTAGGATTAACCGTTCTATTACTATTAGTTATTTATATTTTAGATTACCAATCTAGTCATCAGCACGAACAGCCAGCCGCCATTAGCCAGCCGCCACAAGCAATTATTTACAGTTCGTAATCATTTGAAATTTTTTGTTACTTTCGAAGCTTAACAATTTGCTACGGCCCATAATCCTGTATGTTAAAACAATGAAACCAGACAGAATAGATATTCCCATCATTCCCAAAGTCTTTATTTCGTACAACCACAAAGATCAGGAGGTTGCCCTGAAAATAAAAGATAAACTGGAAAGTTCTGGTATTAAGGTCATTATAGATGTTGAAGCCATGAGTACCGGTGAAAACATTTCTGAGTTTATCAAGAAATGTATCCAAGAGTCGGGTATCACACTTTCATTGATCTCCTCAAACAGTTTAATGAGTGCCTGGGTTGCAATGGAAACTATCTGGAGCAGCTACGATGAAACTTTACGGGGCAGGTACTTTATGCCATGCAACATTGACAATTCCTTTTTCAAGATGTCCTTTACTGATCAGACCCTGGATGTCATTGAGGAAAGGACATTGGAGGTTTCGGAAACAATATCCTATCGTTTGAAGAAAGGGCGTGGCATTGAAGATTTGGCCGGTGAGCATTCAAGACTGAACAGGTTAAAGGTTGAATTGCCCTCAATTATCAGCCGCATTAAAAACTCCCTTTGCGTAAGTTTAAGTGAGGGCCATTTCGATTCCGGGATGGAAAAAGTGATCAAAGATATTTTAAACAAAAAGCCCGTTTCCAACGAAATCTTTCAGGTCGAAATCCCCAGGATAACCAAAGCAACAACCAAATCCCCAAAGCTTTTACAAGATGGGAGAAATATTCCCGTAAGGAAAGGTCCGGCAGCCACCAAATTGGTTGAACCTCGGTCCCCAGAGACCCTTCGGCGTCTGCAAGACCCGGAGGCGTCTATAAGCGCAACCCCTCCCCCCAACCCCACCCAAATCACCATTGCCGGTATCGAAATGGTTTTTGTAAAAGGTGGCGAGTTTACAATGGGCGATGATGACAGTGGATATGGCCCAGAAAAACCGGCCCACAAAATATTTGTTTCCGATTTTTACGTTGGAAAATACCCCGTTTCCCAAAAGCAATGGACCGATCTAATGGGAACCAATCCTTCCTATTTCAAAGGTGACGACAATTGTCCTGTAGAAAAGGTAAGTTGGGATGATGCCCAGAATTTTCTTAAAATACTGAACACAAAAACAGGCAAAACTTTCAGGTTGCCCACAGAAGCGGAGTGGGAATATGCCGCCGGTGGTGGCGCATCAGAAGGGCGATCAAAATGGGCAGGTACCAGCACTGAAAGTGAATTAGGCGATTACGCTTGGTATGGTAAAAACAGCAATGGCAAAACTCATCCGGTCGGCACTAAAAAACCGAACAAGCTTGGAGTTTACGACATGAGCGGCAATGTTTGGGAATGGTGCAACGACAGGTACAGTGACACCTATTATGAAGAGTGTAAAAGCAACGGTACAATAAATATTCCTTCTGGACCTGAAAATGGCCCATTTCGTGTTTTGCGCGGCGGCTCGTATATCTACAACGCCGACGGCAACCGTGTGGCTAGCCGCGACGGCGACGCGCCCGGCTATAGCTGGGGCAGCAACGGGTTCCGCATCTTGTTGGCCTTATAGTTCAACTCTGAGCCAGGAAAGGTAGGGTAGCCAGAAAAAAATGGCAGTGCGGTGAGGGACGAGCCGCATACTGGCATTTTTTTGTCAGCAACAAACATTACAATTATCAAACGCTGTCAGGAACTTCGTACGCTGACAGGTTTGAGACCGCAATCTAAAATGGTGATTTGGAATTTCAATTTATTTTTTAAAATCACTATCTTTGTAATTCAAAGATTACGCACTAATAATTGAAGTCATGCCAGAAATAAGCAGGTTTTTTGGGATTTTTATAACGCTTAACTTCAATGACCATAA
>CAIYPA010000355.1 GCA_903927965.1 uncultured Bacteroidia bacterium
CCAGGGGATATGCACCACTTTGAGGGTAAAAAGTCCCAGAAATACGACCACAATACCCCCTATTCTACCCAGGATAGATTTATAAACCCCAAACAACTGACCGATGGCAGTTGAAGCCCCACCCCAGCCAATGATGAATACGATTGAAAAGCCCAATACAAACAACAGGGCATGCAAAAAAGTATTCAGGCGCAAATTAAATCCTGGTTTTAAATAATTTTGATCGATTTGTTCCATTTTCGAGTGATTCCCTTATTGATGATATACCATCTGGGTATAATTTTAAAGATAGTTGGCAAATTCAATCTCTGGCAGACCTATAAAAGCGAAATCTGGTAATTTTATGATGAACATGCCTGCCTATCCGGGATTAGCCTGATCTCAAAAATGTCAGAGAGCAAAAAACATTACCGGTCAAGCAGGTAAAGGATGAGACTCTCCAACCGGTTCTGGTGAACTGCTGTAAATCCAGCTTGTTTGGCAAATAAAACAATTTTATCAGACGAAAGCCTGTGTTCGATTGGCGGGCCAAAATCCTGGGCTTCATACGGCCATTCCAGAATGGCCAGGCGTTTTTGAGTGACGCGGTAAGCCTCTTTTAATGCGGTCAGGGTATCATCGGTTTCATGCAAAAGCAAGCCCATAAAGACCAGGTCAAAAGACCCATCAGGAAAAGGTAAATTCTCTGCAATTCCCTCATGGAATGTTCCCGCAGGTACATATTGACGCGCAGCCGTCAACATTTCTGGATTGGCATCCAGCCCGGTGACCTGCAATCCTCTTGCTGCAAACTTCTCAGCAAATAATCCCGATCCGGTGCCGATATCGAGCATTGTATTGGCATCATTCAAGTTATTCAGGGCTAAACTGGCTGTTCGTTCTACTTCAAGGCGGGCAATCCGTCCCGGGTCGCGTAATCGTTCGACCTGACTGTTAAAACGTTTTTCATGCATATTTCTCTCACTTTCTCATTGATTGAAAGACCAGGCCGATTCGAGCTCGTGCCTTATCAGCAACCGGTTTTAATATTCTGTCATGAATAGTCATTTTATTTATTCGACGGTAAAAGGGGTCTGCACCTTTGCCCTGGGTCAATTACTCTTATTTATCGTAACTACTCAGGCAAGTAACGGCGAAACAAAAGCAGGTAAAAAAGGATTCCCGGTGAAGGCCAAGCGCAAAGTAGATAATACATTTTGCCCGTTTTTTCTGGTAGTCGAGATATAACTTCGGATTTGGCAAAATGCTTTTGCGCCTCGATCAGAACGGAAACAACCAGACACTTTTTGTTTCACCTTCATCATGCGAATATCCCGTTCTGCCTGATTATTATCATAGGGCACATTAAAATCATTCATAAAGGCCAGTACTGCTGATTTATGGTCATACAACCTATCCAAAAGATTTTTAGGTGGGCTTTGTTTTTTGCGCCCGCGCTTCTTTTTGTCTGTCTCCAGTTCTTTTGGTGACGGGTTTGCCATCAATCCTTGCTCCACCAGTTCATCATAACGGCAGTTGAAATCAGATAACTGCTTTTCACTCAAACATGGCTGTGTCATTTTTGCCAGGGCAACCGCTTTCTTGATTTCTTGCAGCAAATCAGCTAATTTCGGTACCCAGTCTTGCGGGTAACGCTCACCAATAAACTCGAATTCCCGCCGATGGTGTTCATTACACAGCCCATGTTGCGCTTCGTCATACGCAAAGTAAGATTTCAAACCATCGTGGATGGCAGTACCGTGAAATCCGGGCAAAATATCAATTTTATTGATGGCTTTCTGGCCTCGTTCGCCATGTACTTCGTAATAAGTCAATAACGGAGTGCATGCCACATGCAACCAATGCAATTTAATATTAATGCGCAGACCTGTTTCGTCGAAATGCACCACCTTCTCAAACTTGGTCAAGTGTTTTTTGACAGCTGCATTGACTGTCGCAACTTGTTCTGCCGCTTCCTGGCAAATCTCAACAATGGTTCCTTCCGCCAAATGATGCCCGTAGAAATCTTTGACGGTTTCAACCACTCGCTCTAACGGAATCATCTGGTATTGATTCAGATACGTTACTTGTGATTTGACTTCTGCTCCATATTGTACCGGTTGCGTAACATCCTGTGGAAATTCTCCTTTGCTTTCTTTCCCGCAGTCCACACAATGTTTTACTTCCACACGATGTTCGGTGACTTTTATCTGTACTGAAGGTATATCAAATACCTGACGCTTTTCGTACCGATCCACTTTGACCTTTCTTAATGATTTATGACAATGCTGACATTCATTTACTGGATGCACTGTTATGTTGTCTGGGTTCAACACTGCTTTGAGGGTATGCCCCTCATGGCCCGGCTGTCCACCACTTTTTCGTCCATGTCGCTTCCGACCACTTTTGGGTGCGGGCTTGTTTAGCCCATCGCTCGATGGTGGTTTGCTGCTGTTATTACTGTTCTTTGATATTTTATCTTCTAAAACTTGTATCCTTGCCGCCAAAAGGATCATGGATTGGTTCATCGATTGAATTAGAGCAACAATGGCATCTTCGCCTTGATGATATATTGCCCTAATTTCTTCTTCGGTGAGAATTTTGATTGGCTCCATTATTTCTATTATCGGAGGTATCAATCCCTTTGGATAGAGTCCAAATATCCTGTTTTTTTGAAACTTTTGACTCAATCGGCTGAGCAGTTACTTTTCTTTTCAATATACTTTTGCAAATCTTGAATGTCTGAATTGTTTAAGTAAGACCCTATTGTGCCGCAGTCGAGGCTTTATTTGATTGGCAGAATTGTGTCACATGGCGCTGTCATATTTTGTTATGCTGACAATGCTTGCCTTTCATTTTTTGAATGCGTAAATGTTCGTCTGATTATGATGAGATAGATCACTATAATCAGTGACCCAATAAGATTGCCAAAGGATAGCAGTTTGTTGTCTGTAGTCGATAAAAATAATATGAAACTGACGATACCAAAATAGATCTCGTAGATTAAAGTAAGATAATAACCCCAACGTGAATGGGAATATAAACCGTATGCCATTACAATTGCAAGAATCGCGATGGCTGGTAGAACGATTAATTTCAAACTTAGCGGTAACCCATGCCGCTGCGTTATTTGTTCAGCAACATCAACATAATTCGTGAACATGGAAAAAATGAGTATGCATGCTCCGAAAATATAAAAGAGTGAAATTAATATAAGGCCGATATGTGGATTTGAATATTTTTTCAATTTATGCGCCTATTTTACTCTTAAGAATTATTTTTTCGATAAATGTTTTTAATGGAATACAACATCCTATTCATCCTATTCAAAATGAGCTATCCATGTCCCTGATAAAACCTATCAAACATCTATATTTTTCTGTTTGTTTTTCACATCATTCTCCGTCCATATAAAACAAAACACGCTCTCCTTTTCGGGAGAGCGTTCCATTTTTATCGCAATTTTAGTGACTTAGAACCAGC
>CAIYPA010000356.1 GCA_903927965.1 uncultured Bacteroidia bacterium
GCTGGTTCGTTTGCTCAGAATGACGCGAAAGGGACTACTGGAGGCAAAGAAAAAGACTATCCGGTAAGCTCGGTTTTTGAAAGCGGTTATCTGATCGATGCCCATACCACTGTCATACCTGATGTGAATACACTTGAATTTGTTATCCAACACAAATTCGGCACCATAGCTAACGGCCGTACCGATCTGTGGGGAGTCTATGCAGCAGGAGCCAACATCAGGCTAGGTTTGAATTATGTATTGGCAAAAAACTTTCAGGTTGGTGCAGGCATTACAAAAAAAGCAATGACTACCGATGTTGATGCAAAATGGACATTGTTTCAACAGACCAAGAAAAATTCAGTCCCTGTATCGGTTGCTTTATATGGTAATTTTGCAATTGACGGAAGGAGCCTGAGTTCTTTCGAATCAGGCTATGTAATGCCACAAGCTTATAAACTCCCTTTGCATTATCGTTTTGATGACAGGTTAAGCTATTTTTCGGAATTGATCGTCAGCAGGAAATTTACCACATGGTTATCTCTTCAGGGCGGTGTCAGCTTTTCTCACTACAATGCTGTAGGTACAGCTTATGACCATGATAAAGTTGGCGTCCATTGTACAGGACGGATCAAAGTATCCAATCAGGGATCGATCATATTCAATTATGACGAACCATTGAAAATCAAGGAAATTTCGGAGCAATGGGCTTGGACAAACCCTCCAAAACCAAATGTTGCATTTGGTTATGAAATATCCACGGGCAACCACGCTTTCCAGATCTATATGGCTTCGACAAGTTCTATCTTACCACAAGACAACATCATGTGGAACCAGAACGACTATAAAAATAACGGCTTTGCCTTAGGTTTTACGATGACCAGATTGTGGGGCTTTTAATCTAAAGAATTTAAAACAAACGTTAAAAAAGCTGAAATCCGAATAACGGATTTCAGCTTTTTTTTGTTTAAAGCCAATTAATATATGACACATATCATATTTAATCGCTTTTTCTGTTAATTAATGTCAATAGCACATCATTTTGTTGACATATATCAATTTGCTCCCTATGGCAAATCAATACCATACCCTGAAAATGTCAATTCATTGTTTCTGAAATTATCATGCAAGGTTTCTACTTTAGCCGTATGAAATACTCTTACATTTTTCACGCTTATAAGTTTTATTGAATTATTGATTGAATTTTAATACTCCATTTTTATGAAACAAAGAAATGCGATTCAGCTTTTATTTTTTGCGTTTGTTATGATGTTTGCCTTCTCTTCCTGCGTTAAAGAAGGACCAATGGGATTAACAGGTGCAACCGGAAACAACGGTACAAATGGTACAAACGGAACAGATGCCAATAAAGCATGTTTGACCTGCCATGCCTCCACAGTTATGGATGCAATGAATTCTCAATACGAATTGTCGAAACACTTTTATGGGAATACAAGTGCCAGAAACACCAAATGGTGCGCAAGATGCCATACTTCTGACGGTTTCCTTGAAATCCTAAGCAAACCAGTAACTGCCACTTCACTGGTTGTTGCAAACGATATTCCGAATGCTACACGTATTACCTGTGCAACTTGCCATAAACACAGCAGCTTCAGTTTTTCAGGTGATACTGCACTATATGTTCTAAGAACGACTACACCTGTAAATTTGGAGTATAATAAACTTAATGCTACCAAATTCCTTGCAGGTACAGATTATGGTAAAATTGACAACCTGTGTGCTACATGCCACCAGATTCGCGGTGTCTCATCTGCTAACACTACTCTTCCTTTCTTCCCATTGGACAACACCAAAGAAGCAACTACTGTACAATACAGGCAGGGACAATCGTTTGCAGTTCATGATGGCAACCAGGCAAACCTCAATGCTGGTATCAATGGATATGAGTTTGCAGGAAAAACCTATCCAAAAACATGGAAACATGCAGCCTATTCATGTATCGACTGTCATATGAATACCTATGATCCTGCAACCAAAAAAGGAGGTCATACTTTAATTGTTAATACAGCTAAATGTGTTGCTTGCCATGTACTTACAAGTCCTACTGATAAAATTGCGGTTACGCAGGCAGCAATAACGGCTAAATTGGCTGAATTGGGTGCTGCTCTTACTGCAAAGAAAGTCTTTAAAAGCACAACCAATTCAAGTGGCGTGGTATCATACAGTGCTGTTGCAACCCATGATTATGCCGGTGTACTTTACGCAAATACGCCAAACGCAATATTGTACACTTCCGTATCCGCTCTTACAACCGTATCAGCAACAACAGGTTTGGTTGTTTATGGTACAACAACGACGACTGGGCTTGATACCGATGTTGCCTCAAGGATTGGCCGTGAGTGGAAATATGGTGAGTTAGGTGCCGCATACAATTATGGTTATATCAATAGCGAGCTTTCGCTTGGTGTCCACAATCCACCTTATGCAATGGCTATCCTTCAAACATCGATTGATTTCCTGAAATCATATTAAGTCATTAATGTAAACAGCAAAAAAAGGCTTCTTTTTTGAAAAATAGAAGCCTTTTTTTGGTACAAACAACAAAAAAGAACATCATGAAAAATCAACGCATATTTCTTATTTTGATTCTGTTTTCATTGTTTCTGAATGGATGCAAATATGATTTTATTTTGCCTGAACAGGTTGAGACGGTAAATACCGGTGGTCAGCCAATCAGTTTTGCAACACAGATAGCCCCAATATTTTCAACCGGTGACAAATGTATTGCCTGTCACAAAACAGGGGGGCAAGCACCCGATCTCACATCTGCCAATGCCTATTCACAAATTTCATCCAAATACGTGAATACAGGCAGTCCGGAAACGAGTATGATTTATTTGGAACCTTCTCCTGCAAACGCCGCAGTCCATACCTGGAAAAAGTACACTGCATCCGAAGCAGCACTTGTCCTTGCCTGGATCAAAGAGGGAGCAAAAAACAATTAACGTAAAAATTAAAACTCGCAAAAATGAAAAAGAACATCCTATTCATACTCCTTTTTTCATTGATTACGGCTGGTTCGTTTGCTCAGAATGACGCGAAAGGGACTACTGGAGGCAAAGAAAAAGACTATCCGGTAAGCTCGGTTTTTGAAAGCGGTTATCTGATCGATGCCCATACCACTGTCATACCTGAGGTGAATA
>CAIYPA010000357.1 GCA_903927965.1 uncultured Bacteroidia bacterium
CGTGGAAAGTCCTTTTTCAAGCTTTCCAGGTTTACTTTTCCTTGCATGTGCATACCTGAACTCATATAAATCAGTCGTTTGGGTCTCTGTATTAAACAGGTTAGAATGTATGGAGCCAATACATTTACCGTAAGGATTTCCTGAGATGAAGCCTGATAGACTCCAGCGTTATGAATTACGGCATCGAAGGGTCCCAGGGCGTTTGCTTCCTCGACAACTTTTTTTATTCCGTCAATTACCGATAAGTCGCCCGTTACAACAGCCATTGCATTGGGTGTTTTATTTTTCGCCCATTGTGCTCGCTCTGGATTACGTGCATTCAAAACGACCTGATGACCTTGATTGGCCAAGGCTTGTGCCGCCAATTGCCCCAATCCATCAGATGAACCTGTTATAAATATTTTTGCCATTTTGAAGTGGATTATTTCGGGCAAAGTTAGTTTATCGGTAATTTGATTTACAAGATATTTAAAATCTATTTTAACCAATTCAGTTTTTGAGACTTAAATGTTGTGTTTGCCCTGATTATTTAATGTTTATTGATTATATATGCCTTGATTAAATGTTGAATATTTAGTATATTTGCCCTGATTATTTATTGTATTTGATATGAGAAGGATTATTTTAAGTACTTTAAAGGATTGGAAAACTGCAGAAAACCATAAAGTTATACTGTTACGCGGAGCAAGACAGGTTGGAAAGACTTATATTGTCAGGGAATTGGCAAAGGACTTCAATTATTTTTTGGAGGTGAACTTCGAGAAAAACCCCGATATCAAGCAATTCTTTCATCAAAATCTCGACCCCATCAGAATTTGTACATACTTGTCAGCTTATTTTGGTATTCCTGTGGTTGACGGTAAAACCCTTCTTTTTTTTGACGAAATTCAAAGTTGCCCGAAAGCCATACAGTCGCTGCGTTTTTTTTATGAGACAAGACCTGGTCTACATGTAATTTCTGCCGGATCATTGCTTGAATTTGCTATGGAGGATATAACTTCCTGGGGCGTTGGCCGCATCCGTTCAATTTATATGTACCCTTTGTCGTTTGATGAATTTCTTATGGCCAACAATGAAGATGCGCTTATTGAATTAAAGAAAAATGCATCACCTGTGAGTCCCCTGAACCCGGCATTTCATGAAAAGCTGAAGGACTATCTAAAACGGTTTCTGATAATTGGTGGAATGCCGGAGGTGGTAAAAACCTTTATAGTGAATAGCAGCAACATAAATTTGGTGCAAAATGTCTTGTCAGATATAACGACTTCTTACAATGATGATTTTGCAAAGTACAAAAGTCGGGTGCCTGTCTTACGCCTGCGCGAAATATTAGCATCGGTGGTAAAACAGTCGGGAGGAAAATTTGTATATACAAATGCCGGGGTGTTATCGAATCCGGTACAGGCAAAAGAGGCACTTGATTTGCTTGAAATGGCAGGACTTGTATATAAGGTTTACCATACTTCGGGACAGGGAATCCCCTTGGGTTCCAATGTTAATTACAAAATGTTTAAAGCACTTTTACACGACAATGGCATTTTTCAAAAATTATCAGGACTTCGGCTATCGGAATTATTGATTGCCAATAACATAGACTTGCTGAACAAGGGGAATATTGCCGAAGCTTTTGCAGGTGTTGAAATGATGAAGTACGCCAATATATATGAAAAAAGACAATTGTATTACTGGCATCGTGAAAAAAGGGGCAGTTCGGCTGAGGTCGATTATTTAATTGAGCATCAAGGACAGGTTGTTCCCGTTGAAGTTAAATCCGGGAGTTCTGGTAAAATGCAGAGTATGAACCGGTTTCTTGAAGAGAGAAATTCTGCTTTTGGAATAAGGTTGTCATTGGAAAATTTCACGGCTTATGATCGGATTTGTGTCATACCTTTGTATGCCATTTCGAATCTATTCCCATTCCAAAATAGTTTTGAATGATTCTAACGGAATCGGTTGCAATTCTACTAATGAGACCACTCCAAGAAGGCTTCTTCTGTAACGAAGACACTAAGAATCAAAGGCTTCACGCGAAAAGTTGATGCCGATAAAGTTGCGTTTGGCTTATGGGATGGCGGCAATGTGGCTTTTGAGAATCCGTTCGATATCTCTTGTATTGTTTTAAAAGAACAATCATATTATAGGATGCATTTGGGGAAAGAAATTCTCGGGATGTGCTACGATTTTCCAGTATCCTGACAACCAATACATTGAATATTATTCTGTTTTTGGGTATTTCCTGATTACAAGATATTTCAATTCCTTATTCCCTGCATTGCTGATCCCATGCTCGCTCCCTTCGGGGCAATAAAAACTTGTATAGGCACCTCCGGTAGTCGTTTTACCGTTTAGGAAGAATTTAGCAGTCCCATCCAGGATAAAAAAAATCTCGTCACCCGCATGTTTGTGTGGCGGGTGCATCGCTTCATTCGGACCAACAACACTCATCTTGACGGTCTGTCCATCATCCAGAAAATTCTGGGGCACAAACCAATACTGATAACCGGTTGGTGTATTCACAGTTTTATCCATGCTAAACGTGTTGATACAGTTCTCGATGGTGAATTTTTCCGCCTTGGTTTGAGCCACCTTGGGCTGTGCCTGTGCAACTGAAAACTTAGCAAGCGAAAGAACTAACAATACCGCTAGGGTCAATTTGAGTTTTATCATTGTATCCTAATTTGGGTTTTTCATAATTTGATGTTGTAAATATAGGGGTTTATTTCTGCGAAAATCTGTGGGATCTGCGGGAAAATTTGTGTTTTTATTTCCCGCAGATCCCGCTGATACTATAATTGTTAAATATGTATTTTAATTTTAATCAGCGGTTTAAGGATACTTCTCGATATAATCACCCGCTGTAAGTGTCTTACCTGTAAATGCCGCATAGGTTTTAGGGTATTTATAGACCCTGAAAACAGAGTTCATCAATTCTGCCGGACGTGCGGCATCGGCAGGTGGAAGGTTACCCTGGGTAATCACACCAGTTTGATCGACCGGACAAATGTATTTCCATACAATCTCACCACCGGTTGTTACTTCCAGAAACTGTCCTACTGTGCCGGAACAAATAATCGTATTCCCATTTGGCAACCGGTATGCCCCTGAAATATTCTCCGAATACATGGGGTCGGTTGTTGTCCCTTTGTAGGTCCATATAAAATTGGCCGGGCTCAGGGCAGTTCCTGCCACCATCGAATAATTTCCATTTGCGTCAACAGCCGGGACAAATTCATCGGCAGAGGAGTAGTCGCCCCTTCCCAGGCCATTGTTAAAGCAGGTCATATTTCCTGCACCGGGATAACCTGTCTTGATCCATTCCACATCATGCTGTTGAAAGTAACGCTGATCGGCGGCAGTACCGGCACCGTAGGTTAAAGGGTTTCCCCATCGGTAAATCAAATCACCACCTTTCCCACGCTTTCCTCCCGTATGCCCCTTCGCCTCGGCAGTTGTTGTGGAGTGATCAATAATCCAGACTTCGCTGTTTCCCCTGACACTCAAAGCAATCTGGTCGAATGCCGGATTGTAGTCGATAGAGTTCATGTGGTTCCAGAAAGCCGGAAGGTTTTTCTGATCACCGGCCGTACTGATCAATTCTGGATGTGATTTAACGACACCGTAATTCAATTTTGTTGCATCAAAGTCCTGAATCAAATGATCCCAGGTATGCCATTCCCAAACAACGGTTCCACCGACAGGATAAGTTGGCTTAATTTCAACAACATAGTCGGGAAGCATCATTCCCTTTTGTGCAATTTCAGGTTGGAATTTAGCCGGATTAAAACCAGCAGCCAAAGTTTCGTCATAAGTCTTCTTCTCAATAACAAGCATCAGAAGATTACCGTTAGGCAATCGTCTGATATCGTGGTGCTGCATATAAGTCTCTGTCGAGAAATCAAGTTCCCAGACAAGGTTGTCATTCCAGTCATATTCTTCGACCCGGCCACCTTCTCCACCGCCACTGCTAAGCTTGCCCTTTGTCATACAGGATCTTAGCAAATTTCCATTTTCTAAGAGATAAACAGATTGTCCGGGAGGATATTTGCTGGCAGTCCATTTGTTGATAATACGGCCCTCGTTGTTGATCAGATAGGTCATTGTATTTTGCTTTGGTGCAAACAAAGTATAACCGTCAAAAACCTTGCTTGTGTTGTTCACCATTAACCCTACCGTAAGGGTTCCGGTGTAGGTTGTATTTCCATTATCGGTTGGATCGGCTTCCGCCGCCTTTTTCTTGCAGGAAAGGAACAGGATAATTGCCGGGACAAGAAGCAATGCGAGACTTAGGGTGTGATTTGAAGGGATAATTTTTTTCATGACTTTTTTTTTCAACGGAATAAATTCCGTGGTTACAATATGGGTCGTGCCTACGGCACTATTATTTAAATTTAATCAATGCTTATTTCTATATATTTCAGTATTTCAATGCATTAAGTCAATTCACATTATTGTCGTAATTAATTTCTGGCTACCCGGAATCCAATATGGTACCATGGATGGTTTGGATCCTGTGGGCCGCGATAGTAGGATGGGTTGCGGTTCGAAACCCTTGAATGGCCATCATTAACTGGAGAACCTGCAGTTGTGTAACCGTTGTACCAATTCCCACCGCGCATCCCACGGTAAGTTTTTCCATCGGGCATTAAAAACCCGGTGTCGGGACCTTTAGGGTTGTCGGAAGGACTTATGCTGTAATAATTCTGCGCATACCAGTCGTTGACAAATTCCCAGACATTCCCGGCCATATCGTAAAGGCCAAATCCATTTGCCCCGTTTGTTGTCTGATAAGAAGTTGCACTACCTGGCCAGTTATATTCCGATTTTGAATGAAGTTTCCCATCATAAAACCCAACTGGTGTCGTAAAAGGGTAAACCGATTCACTGGTCCCTTCGTACGGGTCTTTGGAATCAGGCCAGTTTGCTTTGGTGATATCCTGAGTGTCGCCCCACGGGTAATTATAATATGGGGATGTCTTACCTCCTCTTCCGGCATATTCCCACTCGGCTTCGGTAGGTAGGCGGTATCCGTTTTTCGTAAAGTCGCAAACCCAGGTTTTGAGGTTATAACATTCTGATAAACTATTTTGTGAACTCAACCAGTTACAATAAGCAGCAGCACCCGACCACATTACGCCCACAACAGGATGGGTTGCCCTGAAATCGGTTATTGAAAATGTTTTACCGTCATATCCTATGCTGTAATATGTTGCGTACTGATGTGTATAGCAATAGATATCGGTGGTTCCCACAGCATAAACAATATTGCTCTTAACTTCTATCAATCCCTTGGTCAATGCCGAATTAAGGTAGGCGAGGAATTGCTGGTTGGTTGTCTCGGTTGTACTGATCCTGAATGTGTTGACCTTCACACTGTGGATTGGCAGCTCATCACTGGGGTGGGCCGGATCGACAAACCCAAAATGGTCTCCCATATCGAATGTGCCACCTGGCACCTGGACCTCCGTTAAAGTAGGATTGGGTGTTGGATCTGGATCGGGCGTGGGTGTTGGCTCCTGACTTGATTTTTTACACGAAGCACCAATAGCGATTGAAAAGACCAAAAGAAAAATGATTGAAACAAGTTTCCTCCTAATTCTAAGATCTTCTATTTCAACTCTATTTCTATTTATTTCCATTTTACATCTATCTATTTCCATTTATTTCAAATTTTTCTTCAGTTAATCGTATAAGTTGCCCCAATATCCCCATTTTTACTTCCGGCTTTCTCTTCAGCGGGCAGGTAGGTCTTGACATATTCCACTTTTACACTTGAACCTGATACTGTTAAGAGCAAGAACCCCCTTCCGGGCAATAAAGTGCCATTCACATAGCCGTAATCGGTTGCAGAAATATTTGTGATGTTCTTATTCGATGGTTGTGGAACTTCTTGATATACAATCCCATCCTTGTCCTGTTTTCCATAAAAATGGTCGTGGCCATGGAAATAGATTGTCGCCTTGTTCTCTTTCATCAGGGTATGGATCGGTTTTCCCCATCCTGGCCGATAGGTATCAAATGCAGTTGTTCCATCCAGATTTTTCCCTCCCATTTCAAAAAAATCGACAAACTCCGTTCCACCGCGGGCGTCATTGCCATTTCCACCAACGATCTGGTGGCAGAAAATAAATTTGTATTTAGCCTTGCTTGTTGTGATGGCACCCTTAAACCAATTGTACTGGTCGGCACCCAATGTCCAGCCCCACCCCGGTTTTGTGGTTGTGTACCAATAAGGGTCAAGCACGATGATCTGAGCATCCCCCCACTCAAAAGCGTAATAATTTTTGCGCAGCCCAACAAATGTTTCAGATTTGGTATTGCCTGAATAATAGGTATTTGGAGTTGGATTGGGGTAGTATAAATTTCTTGCATTTGAGGCCAAAACTGCCATGCTATTTGCGGTACCGTTCAATTCCCATCCCATTTCACCTTCATGGTTACCTATTACCAGATAGAGAGGTATGGAATGACAGATATTGTCAAAGTATGTCCGCAAAAGCAAATGACGTTGGACAATACCATCTTGTGTGTGATCGGAGAGTTTCTCCGACATAAAAGTATCGCCCAAATCAATCAGAAAATCTGGATTTTTTGCAAGGATATTCTTTAATGTCAATGAATAGGAGGCGGTATCTGAATTGGTGTCGAGGTGGGGATCGGCTTCGATGGCAAAAGTAAATGGACTACCGGATGGCCTAGGTGTATGAAAAAAATGCTCAGGACCAGCAAGATAGGCTGAAGATGACCCACTTGTACGATAACGTGTCCGGTAATAATATTTTGTATTGGTTGTCAGGCCTGTAAAATCTGTTTCAAGAGGGACATCTTTCGTTGCTGCAATTGTTGTCGTTTTGAGGTTATAAGTGCCTGATGTCGTGCCGTATTCCCAATACACATCAGCTTGTCCATTAAAAAGGATATTCATCGAGATCGAATTGTTTGTTGGCCTTCCCAAAATTCCGGAATAAGTCAGGTCACTGTTTGGAACAGGATCCACCGGAACCTGCTCTATGGTATTGCATTGTTTGCCGCATCCTGTGAAACCAAGTGGGAACAGAAAAATAAATAGTAGGATCTTGTACATATTTTGATTCTTTATTTGACCGTATAACTGAAAGCCACCTGACCGTTTTTACGCGTACCATTCTCATCGGCAAGCAGATAAGCTTTTATATAATCTACTTTCAATCCCGAAGGCGAAACATTTACCCGTACATGGCCGGTACCATCCACAACATCGGAAGTATAGGCATCACCATTGGCGAGAATCCCGATCTGATAGGTAGAATCGGAAGGCATTGGCATTGCCTGATAGGTCACACCATCCAGGATTTCGTGTGAGAAGACGTGGTCGTGCCCCTGAAAGAAAATATTGACGTGGTTATCCACAAAAAGCTGTTGTATAGGCTTTGCCCAGCCAGGACGGTTGGCTGTGAATCCATAAGTCGTTCCATTTTCTTCATACCCGCCCCATTCAAACAATTTTGCATTGGTAATTCCTCCCCGACCTTGCCCTCGTACATGATGCGCAAATACCATTTTGTATTTTGCACTACTCTTTTCGAGTGTGCTTTTCAACCAGTTGTATTGAACTGAACCAAGTGACCAGTTCCATCCCTGCGGCTTTTCGGTAGTTTTGTTTTGGTAACGGTAAACATCCAGCACCACAAAAAGGGCATCGCCCCAGGTCCAGGCATAATAGTTTTCAGGCGATCCAATCCCATAAGGTTCGTTGTCGCTATTCCCGCTGTAAAACCCATTCGGGGAAGGGTTCGGATAATAGAACTTCCTCCACAACGTACCATTGATCGCCAGATTGTTTGGTGGGGTCAACGACATGTAATAGTCGTTCTCGCCCTCATGATTGCCAAGACAAACAAAAAAGGGTACTGAATGACAGATCGTTCCAAGAAACGGCCTGTAGAATTTATGCAGAGCATCCAATTCGGAGGAAGTTATTGTCGTGGCCTGGTGGTCGTCGCCAAAGGTGTCACCAAGCGAGAGCATAAAATCGGGTTTGTCCAATGCCTGATTGTTCAGGCATATCTGGTAGATGCTCTGTACACCTTTCTTGTCGTACAAGTGTTCGTCCGATTCGACCGTAAAAGTATAGGTGCTGCCAGGAATACGCTGTGTCTGAAAAGAACGTTCAGGACCGGCATCAAATGTCGTAGCAGTTCCAGCCAATTTATATCTTGTTCTGTAATAATACTTTGTATTTGCCGATAAATTATTGAAATCAACTTCTAACGGTGTTCCTTTAACTGTCAGGAATTTGTCAGTGGTTGAAGTATAGGATCCTGAAGAGATCCCGTATTCCCAGAAAACATCCGAAGGTTGGTCGAACAGGATGCTCATCGTGACTGATAAATTGGTCGGCCTTCCAAGGATTTCGGAAAAACCTTTGCCATCGGTTATGACGGTTTCCTGAGGATCTTGTTTTAGTCCACTCTTGCTTTTGCTGCACGAACCCAAAGCGATTCCTAAACACAAAACCAATATTCCGGCCGATTTGAGCATATACCTGTTTTCTAATTTATTCCACCCCTTACACATAAAGCATTTTCTTTGGTTGTTTTTGCATTGTACGATACGATCCCATAGTCCAGATTGATGTCCCAGGCTTTTTCGGTTGCATTTACAAGGGTTGTTGAACTCCAGTAATTTCCTGATAATGCATTTGTGAAAAAGGTTTTGTTAAACGAAGGTTTGAACAACTTCTCATCATTTAACGACTGCAGCTCCTTCACATTTGGCAACCGCCAATCCGTAGCCCCTGCAAGCGACAAATTCTCTGCATATACAAGGGACTCTTCCCACGTCATTGTATTTGAAGATTGTATCTTCTGCCAGATCAGTCCTGTGTAATTGTCTGTGATTGTGCCATTTCCATTGTCAATGAAATGAATAGCAGGAACATTGACAACAATTGGGTTCCTTACTGCCCTGACATGGAATTTTTTGGAACCACCGGCACTGACAGTTTCGGATTTTGGGTGAGCCCCGATACCTCCACCCGCATTCACGACCCATAACGAAGCGGCATCATCGGCACGTAAATCGCTTGTCCACCAGTATTCGGCCAATGTTTTTGTGAAATAAGTTGTATTTAGAGCCGGATTGACATTGTCGTAACTATTGATCAGAAAAAGTTCGTGGCTGGTGGGTAGCCTCCAGTTGTTAAATCCGCCAAGGTTCAATGCCTTGACATAAGAGGCGGTACTTTCGTAGGCCATTTCGCCGCCATCGGTTTTCTGCCACATCAACCCTGTGAAGTTATCGGTTATCGTTCCATTGTTATTGTCGGTAAACGACATCGGATTGATCAGATAATCGGCATCCTCACCTTTGGTTGCAGTATAACTTGTTGATTGACCAGTATCTGGCAATAAGCTGACAGTTTTGGTCTGACCGGACGTATCATCAACTACATCAGCATCTTTTTGGCATGAAAATCCCCAAAATGAGAGCACCAAAATGATGAGTCCCATTTTTTTATTATACGTTGACCTGCTTTTTATAATCCGCCCCTTACACATAAGACATTTTGTAATGTGGTTTTTGCATTGTAGGATACGATCCCGAAATCGACATTGATGGTCCATCCCTTATCTGGCCGGGGTTGTTTTAAAGTCGTTGATGACCAGAAATTCCCGGAGGAAATATTGGTAAAGTAGTTTTTATTGAATGAGGGTCTGAACAACTTTTCATCGTTTAGCGATTGAAGTTCTTTGATGTTTGGTAATCTCCAGTCCTTTTTCCCTGTCAAAGATAAATTTGCTGCAAAACGAAGCGCATCTTCCCAAGTCATCACCTCTGGAGATTGGAGCTGCTGCCAGACAAGACCTGTGTAATTATCTGTAATCGTTCCATTTTTATTGTCTATAAAATGATCTTTGGGTAATTTGGGTGTGTTTATGTTCCTGACAGCCCTCACATGGAACCGTTTCGACCCACCGGCACTGATGGTTTCTGATTTTGGGTGTGGCCCGATTCCTCCACCCGAGTTAACAACCCAAACCCTTGAACTGTCATCGGCACGGTAATCACTTGTCCACCAATATCCTGCACCGGTATTGGGAAAATATTCAGGATTCAAGGCCGGATTTGTATCATATTGGCTGATGTTGAAAAGCTCATGGCTTGAAGGAAGCCGCCAGTCATTGTATCCGCCCAACGATAAAGTCTTGCAGTATTCAACTGCCTTTTCGATCGTCATTTCACCACCATCGGTTTTTTGCCACATCAATCGGGTAACATTGTCGGTAATTGTTCCATTTCCATGATCGGTAAACGACATTGGATTGATCATGATATCGGCATCCTCACCAGGCGTATCAGTATAACTGATGTTCTGACCCGTATCGGGAAGCCTGAAAGGAATAGATGTCTGAGCAGAAATCCTAAAAGTAAGGGACAACCCTAAAACGATAACAATTAATAAATTAGCCTTCAATAAGTTCATACTGCCATTTTAAATCAAAGGTATCCCCATCCTAAATTAATGAGTATGCTTGATTAGAAGATTAAAAAAGCGAAAACTGGCAGTAGATTACTCTTTTTTTCTTTGAGGTTGGAAAAAATCCCGGATATCAATAACAAGTCTCTGAAATTCTTTTAGTTGGGCTTTGGTGCAAACATTTTTGAACTGTTGGGCTTGCTCAATACGGTACAATTCCATCTGATATTCGTTTTCCACCAACTGCCTTGCAATTCGATGAAGCTGGACAGTATCTGTCGTTTCGTTAAACAGACTAACATTCATAGAATCGCGTTGGGCTTTAATCAGCAGAATCAGCTTTTCCTCTTTTTGGGTAAAGTCATCCCTGATCCGGTTGATTTCAGTCACTTGCTGACCAGTCAGGTGAAGTTTGTCCTTCAGTAAATTTGCAGTACCTACCTTTTCCTGTTTTGGAGGATTGCGGTTAGGCCGTCTGTTCATGTTTCGCCATAAGTATCCTGTAGAGAACAGGTTAAGAAATATCAGGACAAAAATGACCCGGACCAGAAATTTATTTTTTGAAAAGATGTCCATTTTATTTCAAATTAGTAGGAGTTTGTTGTTATGAGATATTCGGTTGCGATATTTTTCAGGACGATGCTATCCTGCAATGCCTTGTCATTCAGGTAGCTTTTTGTAAAAGAGAACAGGTTAAAAGCCAACAGGAAAATAACGGCCAACCGGATAAGATTTCTTCCAAGAGGTTTTTCCTCATGTTGGCTGGTTTTATCGATCCGTTGCATCAACCTTTGGTTCCATTGTGCTGATGGCTCAATGGTTTCAATGTGATCGAACTGCTCAAGTATATTCATCTCGTTTTATCATTTAAAAAATATTAGACGACATTCTATTTTTATTCTGGTGGATTTTGGTTTAAAATAGCTTTTAAATTTTGTTTGGCCCGATAGATCAATGAATCGACCGCTGTCAGAGAGACCTCCATAATCTCAGCAATTTCTGAATTGGGGTAATCATCAATTTTGCTTAAAGTTAATGCAATCCGCTGGTTTTCAGGAAGCTTACCCAAAGTTTTTAAGAGCATTGAATAACCCTCTTTTTCCTCTATTGATTTATCCGGTCTTTCACTCCCTACCAATAGATTGGAAATGAATTCGATACCTAGGGTTTTTCCAACAGAGGAGATCCTCTTCTTCCGGTTTCTCTTTTTTATCTCGTCAAGCGACTTCGAGACAGCAATCCGGTAAATCCAGGTGCCCAACTTTGCCTCCCCCCTAAAATCCCTGATCGAATGATAAGCCTCAATAAATACTTCCTGTGAAACATCCTCAGCATCTTCTTTGTTGAGCAGGAAGCGGTAACAGATATTGATGACCGTTTTTTGGTAAACAGTTACCATATCAGCAAACGCCTGTTTATCGCCAGACTTAAGCTTGATCAAAAAATCAGTTTCGTTGGTCATCATTCTATTTATGAAGCTTTACTGATTGAACCGCTTAAAATTAGAAATTCCCTAAATCAATTATTTAAATCAACATTAATTTTTTTTGCTCTTTAATCCCAAAACCCGTGAGTCCTGTTACTTTTGTCGGATATCATATAATTATTTCAAATGCTGAAATCAAGGATCATCACCATTGTCTTTTTGTTGTTTGCACTGAGTTCGGAAGCCCAACTTAGTAAAATATTGAAAAAAGTTATCAATAAGAGCCTGCCGCTGTCAAATACCGAAATCGTAAGCGGACTGAAAGAGGCTTTACTTGTTGCCGCCGACAGTTCCATAACCCATTTATCGGCAGTTGATGGTTATCTTAAAGATTTGACAATCAAAATATTATTGCCGCCTGAAGCCAAAAATATTACCGACAATATCTCAAAGTTGCCTGGTGGGGCAAAATTGGTTGAGGATGTAATCGTTCGGATCAACAGGGCTGCCGAGGATGCTGCAAAAGGGGCAAAACCCATTTTTGTAAGCTGTGTCAAAGAGATGACAATAACTGACGCACTGCAGATCCTGAAAGGCCCCAACAATGCTGCCACCCAATATTTTGAACTGAAGACAAGCCAGCAATTGGGCGAACTCTATCGACCCAAAATCAAGGAATCGCTTGACAAAAACCTGATCGCTGGAATTTCGACACAGCAATCGTGGAACGACCTGACCACCACATGGAACAAAATGGCAGGATCGGTAATCGGCAAAATGGCAGGAATGAAAACTGTGGAAGTCAAACTTGAAGATTATATCCTCCAACAAGCATTGAAAGGGATGTTCGTGAAAATAGCCGACCGCGAAAAGGATATCCGCACAAATGCAAAAGCAAGGGTTACAACGTTGTTGCAGAAGGTTTTTGGGGGGCAAAAGTAGGGTTCGATTCTATCTTATCCAATGGATACCAAAATGATTTTTCGATTATTTTAGGTGTGATTTCCGTATCTCGCCCCAGGTTCATAAAATCGATAATATTGTCCTCATTGGGGAA
>CAIYPA010000358.1 GCA_903927965.1 uncultured Bacteroidia bacterium
CCGCATTGCCCGCAACGGTACCTGCGGCCAGGTTCACAATTTTTTGGGCGTTGACATCCAAACTTGTATCGACATACAGTTGGTTGCTCGACCTGATCTTTGTAGCCATAATCTTACTTTTTTAAATTAAACTTGTGTTATTGTTTTATAAAAATTGCCTCCACAATATCCGAAAACCCACGGTTCAGCGGGGCTTCGTCCATGGTGACCTCCGTAGTTCCCGTTTCTGTATATCCCCTCTCTTTCAGACCGTTCACAAAAAGGATGACCGATCCTGGGGCGTAAGCGACCGAGGTATTGAAAGTTTTGTTGGTCCCGTTTACCGCCCCCATGAGCTGCTCCTTGTGCAGGGCTGAATAAGCCTCCTCTATTTTGGTTATCCTCCCGGAACCGTCCACCGTGATAATGGCATGTTTGACCGTGCTCCCATAGGTCCCGGCCCCTGCAACATTTGCAGTGTTCGCCCTTAGTTTCCCATCGACTACCGTTATGCTCGTACCGTCAACCAGTGACGGAAGGGCGGAACTCCATAACTGCGAAAGCGCGAGCTTCATCCATCCGGAAGCAAGTGGGTTTTGTACCGCCACCAACAAGTTGTCGGAATATTGGGCTGTCGTTAGGGAGGAAAGAAGCTCAGTCAAAAAAAAATCCCCCGGTCCCTCCGGCACCGGCAAATCTTCAAAGTTCTGGTCAAGGTTAAGGAGCTGTGTGTCCGATGCGAACCTGTAGCTGAACTCGAATTCAAAAAGGTCGTCCACCGTCGAGGTCTGTACCTTTGAGCCCAAGATCACGATCTGCCTGACGGAACCGTCGGGCATTACTTTATATCGCTGTTTGGAGTAGAAAAAATCCTCTATCCAGAGGCTTTCGCGCAGCGTGAGGTAGCCGGTTGACTGTTTTATCTCCGCGTTTTTGTTGACCTGGTATTCACCGAACGATCCGTCGCACAGTTGGGCAACTAGGTGCTCAAGCTTGCGGTCGTTCTCCGATTTTCCGGTGAAGGAAACGCTGTCCGTCCCGCCCAAAGTGTTGGCCCAAAGGAAAGGGTGCTCGTCAACGCCACTGTTCCGGAGCCTGTACCGTTGTACCGGAGTGAGGGGCGCATCTGCAAGGTTGACCAGGCAAATGTCCCAAGCGAAAACATTGCCTGAAGAAAATGCCCTGACCGTTGACCAGCTCACGTCAATGGTCACCAACTGGTTCGTGACCGATCCCTGGACCAGGTCGAAGTAAGTTGTTTCCATGGTCCCATCAACGAGATATGCAATACATTTTATGAGGCAATCCATTGTTGCGTAAAAAGTTGCATACTCCGGTTGGTTTTGTGTCACCGTCTTTTCCTGTGGCTGCCAGCTTAAAAAGTGGCTGCCGACAAAGGCCGCTGCCGTTCCGGAAAGTTCGGCCACCCCTCCTTTTATGGCCCTGAAATTGACGGCCTCGCCGTCGATGATGGCGGTAAAATCCCCGATGGCGTTGTCCTGGATTGTAATTGGCGAAATGGGAAAATTGACCATGAGCAGCTTTTCTATTATCGCTTTCATGCTTATCGAGACGGCCCCGCCGGAAGGTTGGTATTTTTCTTTCAGTATCAGGGCGCTGCCTTTCCACAGTTCGAAGTCCACTTCTGAATTGGAGGAAACCTCGAAGGATTTGAGGTTGCCCGAAAAGGAAAATGTGTCCGGTTGCTGTAAAATGGTGCCCATCCGCTGTTTTTTTGGCGAAAATATGGCCCTGCGACAGGTGGGCAAAGGACAAAAAAAGAAATTTAGACCGTGAAAAGTTCCGCTTCGACAAGGGATATCCCTTTTGTGCCGATGTCGAACCTGAGGGAGTTGACAAGGTAATTGACTGACGATATGTTGTAGGTGTCCTGCCACCGGAAGTTGGCACAGTCAAGGACCGACAGCCTAAAGGACTGCCTTTTTTGCTTCCTGCGGATAGCCCAGTCCTGTTCGTCCTTGACGAGTTGGGCAATGATGCTTTTCTCCCCATGGGTCCGCATCGAGATTGTCCCTTTTGAGGTTTGGTCGCGGGCGTAGGCATCGCCGGAAATAATGGGGTACTGGGCATAAACACGTGTGTCGGGCGAATAATAGACCTTCATCCCCCAATTGAAAAGGAAGACAAGGGGGAAATCCTTGTAGCTGCCGATATATCCCCCGAAAAAACACTCGTTCATATTTTGGGCGATCTGGGGCATCTCGATGTCGATGTCCCACGTCTGGGTGTAGGTGGTGCCAAGCTCATAGACCGATTTTGTGACCCTGCGGGTCTCGTACCTCTGGCCCAAAACAGTGGCGTTGACCTCTATCTTTTCTTCGGCATCGCCTGAAACGTATGGCCTTTGGTTGCCAACGCTTTGCCATTTAAAAACGTCCGGGTCCGTCTCCACTGCCTTTGGCTGCAGCACCGACATGTAATAGGTGCCCGTCGATTGGACAAGGTACATCAAATGGTAATCCGACCAGTAAACGCTGGGCACTGGCAAAGCGGCAAAATCGGCAACTTCGATAATGTTGTTTGCAATGGCCTGTACGGCCAATGGGTCGCCGGAACCTTTGTAGGCGATGCTGTACCCGTCTTTTGGGGCCGAAAAAACAAGCGTTTCGGCAAATGCGTTTGCGCTGAGAAGGTTGTTTGTCGGGCCGGATTGGAAAATGTCCCTTACCAGCCTTATGGAAGCTGTTTTGTTTTTTTCATCAACGATAATGGCGATCCCAAATTGCCTTATCGTTTTGAGGAAATCGCGGACCGTGATTTCCTCAAAGGAGTACCTGTAGGCGATGTTCTGGTGGTTTATCCTTTCCGTGAGCGATAGGCAGAACCATCGGTTCAGGTCCGGGATGGAGGCCATATCGTCCTCCCCAAGTGTCAGGCCACAATACTCGATAATTTTTTTTAGGATGTACCGTACATAAAAACTGTAGGTTATTACGTTCCAAAGGTATTGGGTCCCGGTATCGATCCTGTCATCGAGCGAAGCCGTGACAGGGTCGAACCGATTGATATAGTTTGGGATTTTGGCCTTCCCCCTTTCGGTGTCCCATGCCTCCGGATTGTAAAACGGGGCTATGGTATAATTTACTGAAGGGTAGCAATGGGCAACATGCCCTGTCCTTTGGCGCAACAGTTCTTCTTCGGTGGTATAATAGTTGTCGGGGTCTGTCCCAAGGTCAAGGCCGTTCATTTTACAGTTTTCCAACAGTTTGGCGAACGAAGTTTTTGTGGAGCGCAGCACTATGGGGAAAGACCCTTCCACGATGGGGAAATCCCCTTCGGCAACAGCTTCCCCTGTCAGTACCTGGATGCCGTCAACCTCAAGCACAGCCACCCAAACAAAGTTTTTTGCCGTGGCCGTGCTTTGGATCCTGGCAGCGTGCAAAAGGATGGCTTCGTTGGGCTTGTAGGGGATGGTGAAAGGGTAGGAGAATGCCCCAACCTCGTTAAAGTAGGGGTTCATGGCCGTTATCCCGATTTTTGTATCCGTGTAAAGCGCAACTGGTGAACCGTTTAAATATAGTCTTATCATTGGTGTATATTTGTGAAATTTGAGTAATCAGTGCCATTCGTGAAATCAGGACAATTCGTGCCATTCGTGAAATCAAGATAAATCAGATTAATCCGTTTAATTCGTTCAATTTGTGGCATTTGTGTAATCCGTGCCATTTGTGTAATCCTCGGAATCCATTTAATTTGTGTAATTTGCGTAATCCGTGCCATTCGTGAAATCAGCATCATCCATTTAATCCGTTTAATTTGTGTAATTTGAGTAATCAGAGACATTCGAGAAATTAGTTCGATTCGTTTAATCCTTTCAATTTGTGTAATTTGCGTAATCCTTGCCATTCGTGAAATCATGGGAATCCGTTTAATTTGTTAAATCCGTGCCATTCGTGAAATCACCATCATTCTTTTAATTCGTTCAATTTGAGAAATCCATGACATTTGTGAAATCAGCGCAATCCGTGCCATTCGTGAAATCAGCATCATCCATTTAATTCGTTCAATTCGTGAAATCATCCTAATCCGCGCCCTTCGTTATTTCGTTATCGAGTTGAATTTAGTGATGTCCGAAAGTGCCTCGTCCAAACCGTTGTGGCCATATTTGTTGATCGTTGCCTTTGCTACGATCCCCTTCTCGATATGGGCGTTCAAACGGTTGATGGCCGCGACCAGTGCGGCATTGTCCTGGGCTGGCTGAAGGTTTAACAGTGTCTCTCCCGTTCCGGTGGGCTGAACAAACCCACCCGACACATAGCCGTTTTGGTTTCCCCTGGCAACTTGTACCATCGGTCGTAGGTCGAGCCGTGCAAGGCTGTTGTTCTTTCGCGCCTGTTCAAAAATATGGATGAACGGCAGCAGCCCCGGATTGTCAACCCCTTCTTTGGGTATGACATACTCCCCTTTGTGAACGACACCAGCGGGTTCATACTTTCCACCGGGTTCGGTAAAGCCGCCTTCGGACATCCCCTTGTCTTTTTTGCCCGACATGGAGCCGATTGTCTGTGCCAAAACGCTCGCAATGCTCACCCCTGCCGTTATTGTGTTGATCGTTACCCAAGGCTGGCCGAAGGTGATGGGCGAAGCCGCGACAGCTTTTGAGTTGGCAATGGCCGTGTTGAAGATGATCTGTCCGATGGCGGCAGCTTGCTGCGCCAAAAACATTGCTTTTCCCAATGCTGTTTCTTTTCCAAAGACATCTGCCAACGCTCCGAAAAGGTTGTTTGCCGCGCCGAAAACGGCATCGCCGATCTGTTGCCGCTTATTGAGTTCATCGGTCTTAATGGCGATCAACTTGTCCGACAGCCCTTTTTCGGCCTGTGCTATCCTGGCGGCGTTGCCTTTAGCGGCTGCTAATTCTTCGTTGTACTGTGCCTGTGCAAGCTGCTTTTCTGCTGCCCACCGCTGCACGTCAGTCCCTGCCTTGGCCTGGTCGAACAGGGCAGCGTCCATTTGTTCCTGCAGCAACTTTGCGGTATCGATGTCAGTCAGAACCTTGTCGTGGGCCAGCTTTTTTTCGATGATCGTCTGGTTTATGGCATCGTTCAAGGCCATTTCGTCATTCGAAAGGATTTGCTTTTCTATTTTTTGCTTGTTCAGCCTTTCAAGTTCAGCTTTCCATTTCTGCTCCTGCAAAGCTTTTTCTTTGTCCAGGCCTTCCTGAAGGTTGGCGATCCTGGCATCCGAAAGCTCTTTTTCTGCCTTTAAGAGCAGGTCTTTGACAACCTCCTGTGCCTTGAGTTGTTTTTCGGCAACCTGGGCCATCGCGTCTTCATATTCTTTGCTGCCAACCTTATAGACAGCGGCTTTCGCCGCAAGGAACTTCAGTTCCTGGGAAAGCAGGTCGGCCTTGAACTGGTCCTCGGAATACTTTTCGTCCGTCCGCCTTTTATCGTTGATCGCCTTCACGGCCTTTGCGTTGTCGGCCTCGGCCTTTTCCAGCCCATCTTTTTCAGTGTCCCTCTCTTCCTTTTTTGCTTTTTTCTCCGACTTGGCCTTTCCAAGTTCGTTCAGTTTGTTGATCTCGTTTTGGATCGCCTCGGTTGCCCTGTTCCTCGCGGTGACCTCTTCGACTGTGGTACCCGGCATCCGTTTTGCCGCTTCAAGTTCCTGCTCCTTTAGTTTGATCAGGTCCTCGGTTGCCTTTTTCTCCCTGTCGTTGTTGCCGGGACCATCGGGGACCGCCGTATCCGAAGGTTTGTTGATGATCCCCTTCACCGCCTTTATCGATGCAAGGTAGGTTTCGTTCGATTTTGTCGCGTTTTCGGTTGCCTGGGCCTCCATCAAAGTTTGCATCAACAGAAAGTTGCCCCCCGATTTCAAGGAAGCCCCCACTGTTTGCCAAAACCCAACTTTGCGGTCGGCACCGCTTGCGAGGTCGTCCAAACGTTGTTTTTCGATCTCGGCAAACTTCTGTTCTGCGGCCATAACTTTTGCCTTCTCCAAAAGTGAATCGGTATAAGCCTTAACGCTCATTTTTGCCTTGTCGGTATTAATGGTCTCAAGGGTAAGGTTGCCTAAATATTCAGGGGAAATGGCATTAATCTTTTTTATCGCATCAAGCCGTTCAGCTTTTGAGAGGTTTTCGTTGCGTGCCATATCGAGAAGGGTTTCCAAACGGATCTTTTCCTCCACTATGTTTTTCCTGGCTTCGAGGTTGATGTCGTTTACCGCTTTTTGTGCAACCTGCGCTGCCGTCAGTTTTGCGGTGTAGAAGTACAGTGCCGACCCTGCAGCCACCAGGAGGCCAACAACAAGGCCGATGGGGTTTGCCATCAGGGCGGCGGAAAATGCCCTGAACTGTATGGCTGCCCTGCCCAAATTGCCGGTCAGCAAGGCGGTTGCGGCATTGTAAAGGGCGATGGCGGCAAACTGGGCGTTGTAGGCCAATGCCTGTGCTTTACCTATAACGATGGAGATCAGGCTAGCGGCATTTTTTCTCTCCTCCCACATGGTTGCCAGTTTGGTCGCAACCGTATAGGCAACGATGGAAGCGGTGGCCGTGACGATGACAGGGGCATATTTTACGAATACATCGATCAGGGTTGAAAAAAGCTTTATGGCCTTGCCAGTCCATCCGGTCACAAGGGTGAGCGAAGGGGAAAGCTTTTCTCCCAGTTCCATCGAAACCAGGTTGAGCCTGTTCTTTGCCTGTGCGAGTTTTGCGTTGTTGTTGTCGGTGTTGATTGTTGCCTGTTCGATGGCAACATTTGTTCCGGTCACTGCGGTCTCGAATTTCTTGAGCTCCCCCACGTTGTCGATCAGGATCTTGGCCACCGTGATGTTCTCCACCCCGAACCTTTTTGTCAGTTCGGTGACCGAATAGTTCTTTTTGCCCATGTTTTCAAGTGCAACGGAGAGGCCGACCAGAGCGGGGTTGGTATCGTCCGCGCCGTTCTGGAGGTCGAGCAGCACCGCTTTCAGGCTGCGCCCAGCGATTTCAGGCTGGGTGATGCGCGGCGCTAGTGTCTCTATGGTGGCCACGAGTGTTTCGATGCTGATCCCGGCATCGGCGGCAACCGTCCCTGCCTTTTCGAAAGCTGCTGTGATATAGGGGACTTCTCCCGCCCCCTCTTTTGACCCTGCGGCAATGGCGTTGATGATCCTTCGGGCTTCTGTGGCAGGCACATTGTACTGGTTCATCACCATTGTCAATGCCTCGATGGCCGGCTGGAGATCGGTCTTTGCGGCGTTGCCAAGGATGAGGGCTTCCTGTGCCACCTCGGCCAATGCCTCTTTGTTCTTGAGAAGTTCCGGCCTGGCGGAACCGACTTTGGTAAACGCATCCACGATGTCCTGGGCGCTCTGGGTCACAAGGATGCCGTTTTCGAGCGTGGAAATGCTCATCTCTTTTGCCTTTTGCGAAAGCCATTCCAGGGAGTCGCCGGTCAGGCCGGTCAAAGCAGAAAGGTTGCCGACACGCTCCTCAAAGTCGTTGAAGGTCTTTACCAGGTTTTTGATCCCCATTATGGCCATGGTGGCACCTGCTATCCCTGCGGTTATCAGCCCGAAATATTTGTTCAGGCCATCGGCCATCCCCTGTAAACTCCAGGAGTTTGATACTGCGGCTATGTCCTTGTTGTGCTGCGCCATGATCCCGCGAAGCTCCTGTATCCCCTTTGCGTTGCGGACATATTCGTTGCTGCCGATGATCATGCGCGACTGCTCGTTTATGAGCCTTGTCATTTCTGCCCTGACGCTCTTAATGTCGTTGCTGACCTGTTGACCGTTGATGTACAGCGTGATCCGCCTGTCGTAACTTGCCATAAATGGAATTTTTGGGCAAGGTAAGAAGGAAGGATTGACAGGAAAAGGACAGAAATTTAATTGATAGAAGGTTTAGGAAATAGGTAGAAACAAAAAAAACCGGAATGGTCTCCGGTTTTTTTTGTTTAAAGTATGTATTCTTATTTGCCGTGGCAATTTTTAAATTTTAATTTACTACCACATGGGCAAATATCGTTTCTACCAACATTTTTGAATTGAAGCATTGTTATATCGTTTGCTTCTTGCACATAGTCGATGCTTTTAATTGAAGGTATCCTGAATGTAACGGTGGTATTATTGTTAAAATTGGTTATAGAGAAATCTCCTTGAGTGATCACGTCCATTCCAATTATTACTCCAAAAGTTCCGGCCTCTTCCGAACATTCCGTAACACGGATATTTGGAACAATTAAATTATTGGGCAAATAAATATTCACAAGATATACATTTGCCCATGTAACACCATCAGCATGATGAACCTGTGTTTTTGAAATCGGCTTTAGGTTTAAATCTAAGGCTGTTTGCTTTGTTACAACACAATTTGTGGCACCAGTGTCCCAAAGTGCATTTGTTTTATAAATCCGACTATCCGACGGATCAAATTTATCTCCTATGATGAGTGGGATGGATACACCTATTTCGGTAATGATTTCCCGTAGTTTACCAACTGCTTTGGTTGTGAATGCATGAAATACAGGACTCTTCATTTACCTGAAAATTACGCGGGTCCTAAAAGTCTGGGTATAATTTTCAGCACCTGGCTGGCATTCTTGAATCAGGAAAGTTCCTAACTCATAAATTTTTACAGCTTCAGAGTACGCTTCAATTTCTGTATTGTAAACCCCAACTATCGACTGATCTTTAATCACTAGGTATTTACCTTTGTATTTGGTAACCAGATCAGACTGGTTATCGATGTAGTATTTGAATTCTTGATCAAGCATCGTGTATTGTAATTAAAGTTTGATAAATGAAATACATTTTTTGAACGTACAAAAGTAAATAAAGTTGCAAATGAATAACACACAAATAACAAAATAACAACATTTGTATGCTTTTAAAATAATTGCTCATTTCAATCGTTGTTGGAGTCCACGGCTTTAAGGTAATAAAGAAACCCTACCGCAAATTAATTACTCAAATTTTATACTTAACATTCTCCAATTTGCAGGTTCTGAAATATCAGAATCAATTAGTTTCAATACAATAGTATATTTGTTTCGCATTTGTACCCCTAATGGATTTTGAGCATCTACATGAGACTTGATTTCAATTACATTCTCTTTTATTATTGAATAACTAAAATCATTAAATGGGAAGTCAGCCGATTTAGGCGATTTAAGGTTTTGTTCTACAAAGGTTTTTGAAATAATGAAAGCACCTCTTGAAAATTCCTTTTCATCAACAGTGAAGGTTTGTTGTATTTCTTCCCTCGGAGCTTCAATATATACTTTAACCTCCTTTTCCATTATTGTTTTTCCGCTATTTTGTTGCGAACTGGGTTTATCTGTGATTTTTTTAGCTTCTGAAAATTTTCCATTCTCCCCATACATTCCTAAATTCCCATTCTCCTCAATCAAAAAGAATTCTTTGTTACTATTTCCTTTTTCATCATAACGGTTTTTACCCTTGTATTTCGTTTTAATAATATCTACATCAGATGACTCGCCACCTTTTAAAACCTGTTTTAGGAAGATTTTCTTATTTTTATCGTAAAGAATATAAACGCGTTCAGCATACAATATCTCACTATTCCATTTACCAATAACCTCACCATCAACACTTAAATTATTCATGTTTTTTTCTTCCAGTTCAGTAGTGCCAAGTATCTCAGCTTCTAATTGAGGGGTAAAATTGCTTGTAGCCCAAACACTCCCTTTATTTTTAGTTTCAGGAAGATAATAACCAATCCATAATTTATCGTAGCTGCTTCGAGTGTTTCTCAACTGCCTTGCCAGTGCAACCAATTGATCAATTGTGATTTTGTGCTTTAACTCAATTTCTAAATTACATTTATTGAATCCGTATTTGGGATCAACATGCGGTTTTTCCGAAATAATAGTAAACAAACTATCATTTAAAGCTGCGGTTTCTGTTTGATTTTTGGAAGGTGCTTGTTTTTTGGGGGCTGTAGTTTGCCCACAGGCATAAATTAATAATAATAAAGTAGTTGCGATCAATAATCTTTTCATAATAAATCCGTTTTTTAGTTTATCCTACAAACGTACAAATTAATCTATTACCTTATCATCATCCTTGTCGCATCGACCATTGCATCGGCATGGCAATTACTGGAAGGGGTTGTTCGATGGGGCTGTCCAATCGAACCTTTCGAGTGGACATTGATACATTTTTTCGGGTTCTGGTCCATGGGGTTGCGAAGTAAAAGTGGCTTTGGCCAACTTTTGAAATAACGTCACCTAACCAAAAGTAAAGCTGGGGGACGTTGATACGTTTTTTCGGGGTCCGGTCCATTGGGTTGCGAAGTAAAAGTGGCTTTGCCAACTTTTGAAATAACGTCACCTAACCAAAAGTAGAGCTGGGGGACGTTGATACGTTTTTTCGGGTTCCGGCCCTTGTTTCCGAAGTTGGCTCTTAATGTGCTGCCACAAAAAAAGCCCGCTTTCGGGGCTTTTCCTGGTCAACAAGTTGCAGGTTACTTGTCGAAATTGATCAGTTCCCAGGAGGCATATTCTTCATTTTCTTCTTCCCATGCTTTAAGGCTGGCAGAATCCGTATTTGAAGCCCATTTGAATTGGAAATTAGTTGAAGGGTTTTCTACACTGTAATTTGCGGAAGTTTCTTTAGATGTTTTCATGGCACAAAAATTTTAGTTAAAAATTATATGCCGGTTACAAGTGCGTCGTGGAGGGGCAGTCAAGGAGGAACTGGAATACCGGAAAGCAGTGAGGATATGCCGGGAAAATCCTTTAATGAGGGGACCGTTACCCGGAACGATACACAACCTTTGCAGAGAATTTCAACGGAATTTTGCCTTGGGAATAGCAAAACGGACGCCCAATCACATCGAAAACCTAAAAAACCAGTTTCCTAAGTTGGTGCCTAAATTCTGCCGGTCAAATCAAAAGGAAGAAAAATGAACTGCCACCGGTCTTATTACATTTGGCAAACCTGCAGTCCATTGGGAAAAGCTCAAAGGGGTTAAAGAATACGGGGGTTCAGGCCCATGGGGTTGCGAAGTAAAAGTGGCATTGCCAACTTTTGATATAACGTCACCTAACCAAAAGTAGAGCTGGGGGACGTTGATACGTTTTTTCGAGTTCCGTTCCAAGGGGTTCTGAAGTAAAAGTGGCTTTGCCAACTTTTGATATAACGTCACCAAACCAAAAGTAGAGCTGGGGGACGTTGATACGTTTTTTCTGGGTCCTGGTACATGGGGTTTTGAAGTAAAAGTGGCTTTGCCAACTTTTGAAATAACGTCACCTAACCAAAAGTAGATCTGTGGGGGACGTTGATACATTTTTTCGGGGTCCTAGTACATGGGGTTGCGAAGTAAAAGTGGCTTTGCCAACTTTTGAAATAACGTCACCTAACCAAAAGTAAAGCTGGGGGACGTTGATACGTTTTTTCGGGTTCCTGTCCATGGGGTTGCGAAGTAAAAGTGGCTTTGCCAACTTTTGAAATAACGTCACCTAACCAAAAGTAGAGCTGGGTGACGTTGATACATTTATTCTGGGTCCTGGTTTGTGGCTTGACAGGTTGGTTCCCAAAAGTCAATGGCCAGGATGGGGACCGCGGGTTTCATCCTTTTTTAATTTCCTACCGGATCATCATCCTTGTCGCATTGACTACCGCGTCGGCGTTGATTTCAGCCAACCTGTCGGCAAGTTCCGGAAGTGTTTGTTCGATAATGGGGTTGAACCACTCGAAAGGTTCGCGTGGGCGTTGGCGGTCGGTGCGCGAAAGCATCTGCCGCGTTTCGGGATCCGCAACTTTTGCCGTGCGGATGACCATTCCCCCCTGCATTTCATAGCCACGGCCAACTCCCTTATGGACAAACACCCCGTGCCTTTCGAACACGAACGACAGGCCGGTTATTGCTCCGTAAGTTTGCCTTGTGTTGGTGCGGATGCTGTTTGCGAGTTTGCGCTCCGACCTGCCAGGACGGCTAACGGTCCCACCTTTGCCGTGTGCCAATACAAAAGTGGCCCCGCGCATGTAGCTCTGCACTTTTGAAGCCCATTGTTTGACCGCTGCGTTCTGCTCTTCTGGATTGAACCCGGTTGCGGAAACTATTGGAGCCGGAGTGCCATTTGCGATGTTCTGGTTTGCCATGGTTCTTTTTAAAGCGAAACATTGAAGTCCCATTTTGCTGGGTCAACATCGACGGACAATGGCGATACCACCGTAAAAGTGCAGCGGATGCCATAATTGTTGTCGGTAGTGTTGGCGATCAAAGCTACCTGCAAGCTGTTCAGGTCGATCCCTTTGATGACCTGGATTGCAGGGTTGCGCTTGTCCGTCCTGATCCGTGCTACCAGATCGTCACAGATGGATTCCATATTGTCCCATACCTGGTGCATCGAATCGAAATCTCCAACATCTTTGAGGTGGTCGATGAGACAGAATGCACCGGTGCGTTCCTTCAGCACGTTGTCGCTTTGCTTGTCGGTCAGGGAATAACGATATCCTTCCAGTATCAATGCAGGATAATGTACGTTTTTGAGGTTGGTTAGCACCTCCTCCAATTCGAAACGGTAAAAATGCTTTTCGTTCTCGCGGTGCATGATTGCAACATGTTGGGCAGCAAGGATGGCGAAATAGGATATGAGGTCCGAAAATTTTGTATTCATTGGAGAAATGGATTGCATGGATTATTAAAAGATTACATGGATTTCAGGCGGGAACTTTCCTTGAATTTTTCGGTAAGGTGCCTAAATACGGAGTGGACCGGAAGCTCTGCATAACGGTCGCGGTTGATCAGGTCGTCACCAACAAGAGAATCGAACAGTTTCAACCAGGACGATTGGGAATTTGGGGCTTTTTTAATGGTTTTTTCTTCATCGGTCGAAGGGGCCACAAAAATCAATGGATATGCTTTTTGTAACCACGTGACCACCAGCCCCCAGTTGAAGGCAATAGCCTGACGGGTGCCGATCCTTGTTTTTGAGACCAAAACCGCACGGTCGGCAACCTTTTCGCTGTCGAATTTCTCCCCCTTGTTCAGGAAGATGGTCGCAACTAAATTGTCCAATGCAGTTTCGTTTTTGGACTTTATCCATTCCATATAATAGGCATCGGCAAAAATAAACTGCCCAAATTGCATATTCGAAAGTTTGGGGCGGGGGCAAACCAGATTGGTTCCTGGCAACGATCGGACAATAAATTCGGGGTGCAACATACCAGAATTGCCAACAAACGAAATGCTTTCTGAAAGTTTCAAAATGTTGTATGGGTGCATTTTGCGCAACAACCGTCTGCCAATTCCTGTGATGGCAGAAAGGAACCGGATGTCTGGCACAGCCCCGTTGACAGTGCCTACGATTGCGACAAATTGCAGCGGTGTAAGTTCGCCCCAACTGGTCGGCACCCTAAATTCAAGGCTCCGGTTGAACCCCAAAACTGGATAGGTAATACAAACATTGTTCATGGAATCTGTTTTTTTAGTGGGGGACTATTTGGACAGTTTGGACAATTAGGCCCAGAAAGTTTTTTTTGTGGTGTTGTTCCTGCGAAGTATCCTCCCTGGAGAAGCGGTCGTTCTGGGGAAGTCGGCAGCATGTACGGTAAGGTACGAGCGCAAACTGTCCAAAAACGTGTTCCCAATGTTGCGGTTGCGCATGACCAGGATCGCAATGCGGTCAGCCGGTGATGGTTTTACCTGAACATCGCTGTTGCCCAACGCAACGGTTGACGCGAAATATAGGCCGTTGTCGGTAAGGTCCGCACCACTTTCTTCCATCAAAAGTGCCGATGAAAGGTAAGCCAATGGCACCCTGATTTGCTCGACAAGTGCCGAAACAGCCGCTGCCGGTGTCTCTTTTTCCATCTCGCTTTTCACGTAAGCATACGTTTCTGCTCCCAAGAGCGGAATAATATCTGTATATTCCACCAAAACCAGCAGCGGCTTCAACCTCAAAAAGGTCAACCGGCTGTTGTTGATGTTTACGATCCCATTGTAAATTGTTGTGGAAGGGATAAATTCTTCGCGCAATGCTGCCCTTGAGGGACTGTCTGCAAAAACTGGCAACCGGGCAATGTTGGTTTCCATATAGGCCAACACTGCATCGATGCCATTGAAGCCGTTGTCGCGGAAATAGCGTTTTAGCCTGTCTTCCTGATATTTGAACAATCCTTTAACGGTATCGGATTCCGACCGCTTAAAGCCGCTGTCGGTGATATAGGCGTTCATGACGTCGAAACCAATGTAATAGGCAATGTTTAGGACTGCCGGTTGCACCAAATGCAACAAGCCATCGAGCGTGGCAAGGAGTGCCGAATCGGTCGAAGATCCAGCACCGGTAAGGTCACCGTTGTAATATGCCTGGAGTCCATTGTACATTTCCTGACCGATGACCGGGACAAGGTAATCGCGTTCCGCGTTAAGGAGGTGGGGCTGCAGCGTGTCGAAATTGGCTGAAGAACTGACGGAAATGTACTGTTTCACTTCCTCCATTTTGGGGTTTTTATCTTTGCTGAACAACATGATTATGCGGATTATTAAAGGATTGCACGGATTTTTAGGGATTGAACGGATGGATTACGATAACGTTTTGGTGGTACCGGAACCTGTATCGAGCGTAGTGAGGACGGTGTTGCGGAAACGCCATTCGATGTCTTCGTCTGCACCGTTGTAACGCGTCACCATCTCAAGGGCGTCCATCAGGTCCTGGCGGTCGAGCCAACAGTTGGCAATGTTCACCAAATAGGCTTCGCGGATGTTCGAGCCTCCCTGGTTCCCGGCATAAGTGCCACCCGGCATACCTGCACCCAAAACGTTGGGGTTGACCATGATCGAAAACATGATCTCGGAGTTGGCTGCGGCACTTGTGACAAGGTTCTGGTCATTCGAGAGCTTGTTTTCCAACGGTTTTATGATCCACTGCTCTTCGGCCCTACCGTTGTTCGGGTTGATCTCAAAAAAGGTGAAGATCGGTTTGTCCGCACCTTCAGTTCCACAAAGATTCGCCTCGATATCGTCCATGTAGCTGTCGATGGCCTGTTTACGAAGTTCGATGTTTGCAAAATCGGTTTTGGGGAACTGTTTGTCCCAAAAGGCATACGGGATCTGGATGTGCCATTTCCATGTGATCTGGTTCTCGTAGGCTTTTTTTAGGAACGAAGGGACTGTTTTGGCAATGTCCACCCATCCGGCCAGGTAGGCGGCCCACCAGATGGGGGAACTGTAATACTCCCCGTTGCCCCAACTGTCGCGGATCACATAGACGAACGATTTGCCGGCAGTCTTGTTGCCATACCTGCGGCGCTGGAGGTCGGCGAACGGGTCGTAATCGTCCAGCACATCATAGACTTGGTACTGCCCTTCGGCAGGGGTATCGGGCCATTTGCCAGATACGACGCAGCGGTTCACCGTCCCGGTCAACGGGTCGGCAAACTCCAACCTGCAATATTTTGCATTTATCGTGTTTATGCCAACGATTTGCGATCCATCGGCGTTCATGAGCACCTGCACGAAGGCACACCCAAATTTCAGGTAATCGCGAAGGGCTTTTGCCATGTATTTGCGGACCAGGCGCGAATTGGCAAACACCACCAGCGATTTGTCCTTAACCCGCTCAAGGATTTCGTTCCCTGCTTCATCGTAATCGGCAACCTTGCAGGCAAATATCCCCTGGCCCAAAGTGAAGTTCCGCGTAAACTTCAGTCCGCTGTTCAGCACCCCTACACTGCTGATGATCGCATCTGCCTTCGATGGGAAATCGTTGGCCGCCCCCCATGACGATATTTTGATATCTCCAACGGTGGTAAAATCCTCCAATGGGTTTTTGGGCTGAGCCGTGTTCTTGAGCTTTTCTACAGGCGTTCCTGTGGTGTTGGCCTGGTAACTCTTTGAATAGACCATCAAAGGGATGCCCGATTTGTTGTACAGGATGTTTGCCATTAGAGTTTGATTTTCATTCCGTTAAACTCGATCAATCCATCTATATGAAAGGGGGTTACGTGGCCGGTGGACTTGTTTTCTGCATCGACTGGCACAACGCCCCGCATCCGGTTGGATTTCATATCAAAACGAAGCCCCGCGGCCACGGCTCTAGGCATAAAAACGAGTTCGCCAATTTTGGTGACGAATTTGATCGAAAAGGCAACCTGCTTGCCGTCGGGTGTCTCTTTTGCCTCAAATTCCTTGAGGGCTAGGTTGCGCCGGATGGATTGTATTTCTGCCATAAAAATTACGAATTACACGAATTAAAACCGGATTGTAAGAATTTTCGGCAAAAATAGATGGCAGGTAAGGGGAGGGAAAGGACAAAAAAAACAGCGACTGTCCAAAATCTTTTATGCCAAATGTATGATCCAATTATCTAATGTTGTTATCGTTTTACAATTCATTTAGGACGTACAACTTTGCATAAACAACACAATATTTTTAGACTTATTACTGAATAAATAGTTTGTGGACATTAAAATAATGTGTAAATTTGTATTAAAAAGGAGGAATTCAAAATGCATTTAAATTCAAAATTACTCGTATGTGTTATTGTTTTGCCAGTTTTAATTCTATTATGCTGTTCTTTTATTTCTTTCAATCAAAAAGATAAGAATTACGATTTGGCAAAAGCTAATATGCTGGAATGCATTAAAATTACAAAGCTTGCATATGATGAGCTAAACGAATTAGGTCGTAAGGATATTAAAGGTGATGCCCTTTTTTTAGAAATTAAAAAAATAAGTGAAAAGCAATTGAAAGGAATTGGTGTTCTACAAAAAGAATATAATAAATTGCCATCATCTTCAAAATTGAACTTTTCCGATTCAGAAGAAGGGAAAATTTGTTTTAAACAACTTCATGAAGAGATGAGCAAATTTAATGCGAAAGCAACCTATTTGCTTAAAGACAATAATATTGTACCATTTGACCTAGGTCGTACTAAAGATTTAACCAAAACATTAAAGAAACCGATTACATTGCCAACTGAATCGAAGAAAAGGATAGAGGAAAAATGCAAATTTCTAAATTATTTAATAGGGGATATCACTAACATAAATGCATTGAAAAAAAGTGAGCTGCTTAGCGGTTTGAATAATCTTCGTCTTTCAGCTATTAATGGAGATAGAATAGCTATTGCTAGAATTAATGAATCATTGAAAGGAATGATTGAAATAATCCCTAAAGATAATCCCATCGAGCAGAATAATCTAGGTTTGTTTTATTTGAATATTGGGGAAACAGAAGAGGCTATACATTGGTTTAAGAAAGCTTCTGAACAAGGTAATTTAAACTCAATCAAAGAGTTAGAAAAATTGAAAATCAAGTAAGAATTAGTACTAACCAACGAGATGTCATTATCTATGTTGACTTTTTCAAAGTTTTTCTTCTATGTTGTAGTGTGGCGATTAGACTTACAACTTTGTTCGAGTATTTGCCAAGGCAATTGATCCATTGAATTTATTGTGTGGTCCCGATGTCTCCATTTGAAAATAGAGTTTGAAGCAATTTTTAAAATATCGTCAAATTTTACTGTATTATAATAGGAATTACTTATTTAATAATAAACATTTTGTATCAACCGATCATAATTAGCTATATGAGTTCAATAATAAAATCGAGATAAATGTAAACATTGGATGGACAGGTGAACATAATCTTTATCAGGGCACGCCGACAGGTAAGGTAATTTATCCAGGATTTGAAAATAATCCTCATCTTAACTCACCAG
>CAIYPA010000359.1 GCA_903927965.1 uncultured Bacteroidia bacterium
CCGTTACTGACCGGTTCAACCAAACCAAGCATCGCATTCGCCGCAATCGCCGCATCGACGGCACTTCCACCGGCTTTCAAGATGTCGAGTGCCACCTGTGTTGCAAGGGGTTGACTTGTACAAGCCATACCATGTTGTGCAATCACCTCCGAACGTGTGGCAAAAGTGCGGCCTGTGATGCGGTCCTGAGCGTTAGAGAGGGTGATACTGCAAATTGCCAGTAGTACGAGAATTGTAAGTTTCATTATGTAATATTAGTTATTCTGAAATCAGGAAATAAAATGTAAAAATAGTAGGATTAGTTTCATTATTATAACTTTTAGCTTAATGAATTGTAGAATAAACTAAGTTTAAAATGATAAACGTAACCAAAGACAAAAAAAACAAAATGATCGTTATAGCCACAGCATTTCTCTATGCTGCAATAACTTGTTTGCCAATTCCAAATAAAAATGTCAATCTGTTTAGCCGGTCATTTTTCATGATCTGGTTTTCAAGTGCTTTAGTAATTGAATGTATATCAGAATTTTAGTTTAAAAACGAAGTTCTCCGGTCACCGGCATTTGTCGCAATGGGTTTTGTTTTAGCCGTTCTTCTCAGAATTATTTTTGATTGCATTTTCGAGCACGCCAGCCACAATCATGCGGGTATAAAAATAAATCACACAATCAAGGAATAAACCCTTCCCAAATTTCTTTAACAATTTGGGGGCGTGGCACGAACCCAAACTTCTCAGGGTTTTGTTCAAATTGGGTATAAATAGGTATTCCCGGGTCGATCCCCAATTGTGAATAAATTTCCGGGCTTTTGAGAATCAACTCACAATCAAGATATTTATCATTTTTCAACCATTCGATGTTACCGTTTTCAGAAATAACAGGAAACCAGGCCAATCCATTGTGTGCCCTTACGTCCTCGTATTCAAAACCATATTCGCGGTCGCACCATGCGCCGAAAGTCAACGGGGTTTCAGGATCTGCACTGATTGTGGCATGTGCCCAATAAGGTGGGACGATCACCACATCGCCAGGTCCGGCCAATACGGCAAAGCACCTGCCCGGTTGGTTTTCGGCTTTTTCCTGCATGTAAATAATTGCTCTCCCCGACCAAATTTCGTAAACTTCCGGAGTTGACCATCCTGAAAAGGGCGATACTTTATGGATATGCCCCTGACTTCTAACAGGTTCTTTCCCTAACCGCCCTGCAGCATAAGTTACTGCGCCATACAATAAATGGAGTTGCCTTAACAGTGGTAGATGCTCCGATTTCCCGACATCCATTGCAATTGAATAGACAGGGTCGGGTCCCAAACAGTTTGGGTCTCGCAGACTTTTGCGGATCGAATCGAGGGAGCGGTTTTCGACATTAGGGCCAAAAACATTTGGTCCATAGGCAAATCCCATTGGTTGGGTGGTTGGAAGAATATCAAATCCGGGGTTAAAGTTCATAAATCACTGTTTATTTTGTTTCTTTCGTACTTCGATTCTTGCCTGAGTCATCCTTTCGCGCAATCCACCTTCTTTCAGAAATTCCTTTTCCAATTTCTCAATCTGCCTCGAAAGTAAAAATGAGGTAAGCTTGATCAGTCCAATCATGACATTTGCCGAAACCTCAGGATCAATGCTTTCGATACCTTTTTGATAAGTTTGATAAGTTGCATTGTTCGCTATAAGTTTTTTAGTGAGAGGTGCATAATATGGATGATCTTTATCCCAAAATTTCAGCTTTTGAACCCTTATAAAATCTTCATAATCTCCTAAAAGCTCTTGAAGCGAGGCTCTGGCAACATTGGTAAGTGTTATTTCCATTATTTTGGAAGTACCGGAAGCCATACTCCCTTCAATAATATTCTGTTTGCCAGATCGTGCAGCTTGTACCATTTGGTCGATTGTACGATCGAACGGATGAAAATATTTATGGGTAAAATAGTAAGTGCCGTCAAAAATAATTTCAGCTTTTTTATAGCTAATCAGTTTTGCGTAACCACCATATTTAGGTATAAAACCATCAGGGTTGTATTGCTTTTCCATTTGGTTCAATTTTAAAGAGTTTCATTGGACAGATTTGACAGCTAAGACAGATTATCTGTCCACAATGTCCAACCAGTCTAAAGTTACTAAAAAATTTCCAAACAAGCATCATTTTGGAACAGTGAATGTTCCCCATACTTCACATACCCCAACTGGTTGGTAACCAATTTTGTTTTGCCGATTTCAAATTCTGGGGTATTGAAATGGGTATGCCCATAGATCCAGAAATCTGGCCCTTTGGCTTCGATCAGGTCAAACAATTCAACCGCGAAGGCATCGTTCAGGACATTCCCTTTGTACTTTTCAGGATAGTTAATCAACGTTGGAAGGTGATGGGTCATGACAACCGTTTTTCCGCGAAATGGCTTCTCAAGTTCGTCTGTTAAGTACAAAAGGCTTTCACTATGCAACTGATTGAAATGAGCAGATGAAAGTCTGTTCCCTTTGTACATAATCACATGAAAATCGTTCATCTGCCGTTCGATCTGCCATTCGAGGGAAGGACGGATCTTAGACCAAAGCGTCGAAAACAGAAACCGTGTATCTCCCTGAACGATTGTGGTATTGTTGACGAGGAAAACGTTGCTTTTGATCTTCTCGTTGAACGTCCCACATTTTTTTGCCGCATCGAAATGATAATATTCGTGATTGCCTGGTATCCAATAAGTTGTTTCGAAATGGTCGGAAACGTACTTGAAGAAATCTTTGTGCATGTCCATCACTGCAAACGGGACAATGTCGCCTGCAAGCAAAAGGATGCCACCCTTGGGTTTTAAGGGATTTGATTTAAGAAATTCCTTATTTTCACGAAATTCCAGATGCAAATCGGAGGCGTATTGGAGGATCATGATAGACTAATTTACTAATTAAACAATAATGAATGCGGCTGGCGGCTGGCGGCTGGCCGCTGGCAACTGGCGGCTTGCTGGCCTACGGTGTTTGACCCTGCATCGAAAATGAAGCGGCTGGCGACTGGTTACTGGCAACTGGCTATCTTTCAATGCTTAATCCTGCAATCAAACTTTGACTGGCACAATCAAGGTCTGAAGAAAAGCCAGCCGCTAGCCGCCAGTAGCATTGCCTGACCACGCTACCAAACTTTGTCAGGCACTATCAACATTTGAAGAAATGCCAATAGCCAGAAGCCAGCCGCCAGTATCATTGTTTAACCCTGCAATCAAACTTTGTCAGATACTAACAATATTTGAAAGATAGCCAGTCGCCAGTTGCCAGCTGCTGCTCTTTAAAAAGCTAAAGGTACAATTTTAAGATCCACTTTCCAATAGTGCCAATCCTTCAAAACCTTACATATCCCTTTAGAGTGCCGCATTTCTGACCATCACCGGTACCATAGGGACGAATTGTATATGCGCCAACTTTTGCCGGGACAATAAACACTTCGGCGTAATGGACCAAAAAAGGCTCAAATGCATTTTCCGGACTTTCAACAATCACCTCATCGCCTTCAACAAGACAAACAACGTTTACACCCCCATTTGTGTTGTGTTCCACTTTTTTTGAGAACCAATGACGCCGGGTTTCGATGAACTCACGTTCGTGCAAACCTGTACTTTCTTCTATCCAACCATCGCCTTCGGCAACAACTTTGACATTGTTGACAAGATTCTGGCGCGTCCATTCTGTGGTACGGTCCCATTGAATATTCTTCTTACCGTGTTCTATATTAATTGGCCGTGGTTTGCCATCCATTCCCAAGCGGCCCCAATCCCACAATTTAAAAGTAAAAATATAGGGTGTGGCACTGATTTCAAGCACCATACTCCCCTTTCCGGAACAGTGGATTGTGCCGGCAGGAATGAGAACATGGTCATGCTTTTTCATCGGCCAGGTTTGGACATGCTTTTCGGCATCAAAGGAATGCCCATCCGATTGGGCTTCCTCCAGGTCGTGGAGCATCGATTCCGGGTCAACAACTTCCTTAAGTCCTAAATAGACAATTGCATCTTCCTCTACGTCCATCATGTAATAGCTTTCATCCTGCGTATAGTGCAACCCAAACTTCTCCTGGATGTACTCTGTGAGCGGATGAACTTGCAAGCTCAGGTGCCCTCCCTGCATTGTATCGAGAAAGTCGAAACGGATCGGAAATTCGTCCCCAAACCTGCCATGGACCGGATCGCCCAGCAACTCACGGGGATGCCTGAATACAAGGTCGATGGAGGGGATTTCAATTACATCGTCACCCAATTTTAAAAGCAGGCTGTTCTCCTCTGGGACACAGTTGAAACACCATGCATAGTTGGGTGCTGCTTCATCAAGGTTGCAAACCTCTTTCATCCACTGACCGCCCCATGGTCCGGGATCAAAAAACGGCACAACACTAAATGGCTGGTTGATTGCCAATTCCAAACCTTCCAGAATTGCTTTTCCCTCAACAAGCTTGGGTTGCCCGATTTTATTTGTATCGAGAAGAAAATCCCATTTGTCGAACAGTTGCTTTTTCAACCGGTCGCAGACGCGCCAATCGACAAAAAAGCCTTGTTTGTAGAGCAGCATCCAATCGGCAGTCTCCCTGTTTTTTACACCAAGATTATCAACCAAATGCTTGCGCATCCGCAATTGGATTTCCCATCGGGCCATATCGGCATAAACCAAAAGATTGGGTTCCGGAAAAATCAATGATGCTCCATATCCATAGATAACAATTAGCCCTTCTGAAACTAACTCTATATCAGATTGTACCATTTCAACCTTTTCCCGATCGAAAAAAGCATCCATGGTCAGACGGGTCATAAAACCAAAAATCCGGTCATTGGTCACATCCTGAAAAACAAGTTTCTGGTTTTCTTCAGGAGTGAGCATGGAATCTTCCGAAAGGATAAAATGGGTAAATTCTAATCCTTCCTTTAAATTTGAAATCAACTCTTCATGGATCACACCCTGATAGGTTTCGATCACAATGACTGTTTTCTTCTGATTTAATGCTAAAATTTCCCGGTTCAACCGATGACAGATGGCTGTCCAGCCGTTCTCAACTTTAAAAGGACTATTTTTAATTTCAATGACCGGGAGGTTATTGAATTTGGAGCGTGTTTTTAAATAATTGTGAATCATTAATTTAGACTATTTGGACAATTTTGACTATTAAATTCCTAAGGAGGATCTCACCAGATAATCGGCCCCATACAATGCTGCCGAATCCGGGAATTTGGCTTCTACCAATTTCACTTTGCCCCACGGTGTCCAGGCCAATTCGTTGACCTTTTTCTGAAGTGGGGGCAATATAAACGACGAACTTTTCATGATCCCGCCACTGATCACGATTATTTCAGGATCAAAGGCATGGATCATGGAAATAAATGCCGCTGCCCAAGCCGAAAGACAATGATCAAGCACCTCAACAGCAACCTGATCTCCTTTTGCTGAATGATCAATAAGTGCCTTAAAATCAAGAATTTCTTCATTTTTCATGGAACTATTGTTAAACCGTGGGTGTTCTTTCAGCAACGAAGGCAACCGCCATGTCGATGCTTCGGCTTCCACACAACCAATATTCCCACAGGTACACAAAGTTCCACGATGGTTTACGACCAAATGACCCCCTAGGTTTCCTGCCTGAAAGTGTTTTCCCTTCAGCAATTTCCCCCCGATCAATACAGCTGTTCCGATGCCTGTGCCTAAAGTAACCATTACAAGATCTGAACAATTTAAACCAGCTCCGTATTGCCATTCACCAAGCAATGCCATCCGGGCATCGTTTTCGGCAAACAAAGGCCAGTCCCATTTTTCCTTAGCCCAACCAACAAGGTCAATACCGGGAGCATCGTCATATTTTTGGTTTGTCGAAAGTATACGGTTCTTTGATGAGTCAACCAATCCGGCAAACGAAAACCCAATTCCAATTACCTCCCCCTTCGGAATGTCGTTTATAATAAGTAATTGATTGATAGCTATTTCCAAATCTGGTAACTGATTTACTAATCCAGTAGCAGATTGTGCTTTAATTTCAATACGGTCAATTAGTTGTCCGTTGTTGAGCAAGCCAATCTTGATGATTGTTCCTCCCAAATCGATGGCGATTGTGTATTTCATAGTATTTTTTGATTGCGGATTTTTGATATCGGATATCGGTATATAATAGAATCCATTCTCAAATTTCCAAATTAACGAATTTCCAAATCTTCAAATTTTCAAATTGATGAATTTTCAAATTGTTTTTCGAGTTCTTCCAATGTTTTTCCTTTCGTTTCCGGTACATATTTCCAAATGTAAAGCAGGTTGGCCAGACAGATCAAGGCAAATATAAGAAATGTGATCCCTCCGCTGAGCCTCTCAAGCATCATCGGGAAAGTGATGGTAACCAGGATACAAGCCATCCACAGCGACATTACGGCAATCGACATCCCTTTGCTGCGAAGGCGGTTGGGAAACAATTCAGCGACGATCACCCAAACTGCCGGACCCAAAGATGCAGAAAAACACGCAATGTAGCCGATGATAAATACAAGGACAAGTACACCTGAAGTCAGTTTCAGAAAATACAAAGCCGACAGCCCCATCAACATCAGCATCATACCTCCGGAGCCAAACAAAATCAACACTTTACGTCCAAACCTATCGATCAGGCTCATCGCCAACAGGGTAAAAAATACATTGGTCGCGCCGATCGCAATGGTTTGTAGCAACGCGATATCGTTTGACTGTCCAACATTGGCGAAAATCTTTGGCGCATAATACATGATCGTATTGATACCCGTAATCTGTTGGAATACAGCCAGAATGATCCCGATAAACAACAATGGCCTGATCTTTGGCAAAAACAATTCCGAATATCGTGCCTCCTCCTGATTTTTCAGGGTTTGCTCGATTTCCAAAAGTTCATAATAGGCCGGTTCAGCACCCGATGTTTTGATTAAAACCTTTAACGCCTCATCGTTCCTTTGCCTGGCTACCAACCATCGTGGACTTTCAGGGATCAGGAACAAACTGAAAAACAGCAATACTGCAGGCACAGCCATCACAAGCAACATCCACCGCCAATTGTTTTCACCTGTGCCAACCAACAAATAATTGCTGAAAAATGCGACAAGAATTCCTATAACAATTGCCAATTGGTTGAGGGAAACCAATGATCCCCTGTACTTTGCAGGCGAAAGTTCCGCAATGTACATCGGTGAAAGGATCGAAGCCACACCAACAGCTATTCCGCCAACCATTCGCGCAACTACAAAAAGAATCAACTGATGGGCAGAAGCACTTCCCACTGCCGAAAAGAAGAACAACAAAGCTGCCAACATCAGGACTTTCTTGCGGCCCAGCAGGTCACTCGCTTTCCCGGCAAGGAAAACCCCGATCATACAACCAAACAACAAGCTGCTGACCGTCCAGCCAAGTTCTACTTCATTCAACCCAAAATAGGGTTGGATAAAATTGATTGTCCCTGAAATAACGGCCGTATCAAAGCCAAAAAGCAATCCACCCAAAGCGGCAACTACCGATACCAAAATAACGTATCCCTTCATCTGTTTTTATATTGCTGATTTGAAAACTATTCTATTCTCAACATGATTGTTCCCCATGCCGGTAAACCAATTTCTCCATTAAGCTTATTTGATTTTTCTTCCCCTGAGTTGCTTACCCAAATGGATTGGATTAATTTATTGTCGGTCAGTAAATTAAATTTCAAACCATTTGCAGTGGAATTAAACAACGTAACCATCTTCCCTTTACCATCATCACAAGGTTTTAAAGCAGTTACAACTACTCCCGGATGGTTGACAGTAAGATTCTGATAAGTACCCTTATTTTCAGAGGCTTGCTGAACGAGCAATGGTTGACTTAACCCAATCGCCGTTTTGGAAATCTCTTCAGGCTTGAATTGTTTGTGTGGCAGAAGCACATACCTGAAAGTGATCAAGCCTTCCTGGTAAGCCCTGTAATTGGTGCCCCAATGGTTGTTGATTGCCCATGAGAAAATTGTTTGGGTTGGTTCGATGTGTTTTCGCCAGATC
>CAIYPA010000360.1 GCA_903927965.1 uncultured Bacteroidia bacterium
AGGGCCTTCAGAAGGACCTGTGGGATTTTCGATTGGACTGCCTTTGTAGTAGTTATCATCGAACCGGTCCCAGCACCACTCCCATACATTGCCGCTCATGTCGTAAAGCCCAAGCGAATTGGGGAATTTTAGGCCAACCGGTTTGGTTTCGTACTCGTTGTTTTGATCGTACCAGGCAACATCGTCGGAAAAATCACTGCCAGAGAATTGGGGTTGTGGGGATGAACCTGGTAGAGACGCACGGCCGTGCGTCTCTACAGCCCCGCCACAGGCAGCAAATTCCCATTCAGCCTCGGTGGGAAGACGGAAGGCAACACAATCAAAATTGCATTGGGTTGCATCTTCTTTGCCACTGTACGGTTTTGTCAATGCCAGCAACTGGTTCAATTGATTGCAAAATGCCGTCGCATCGAACCACGATACCTGCTCAACAGGATGGTCAACACCTTCGAAACGGCTTGGATTTTTGCCGGTTAAACCCTTGTAAAGCTCCTGTATTACAGGGAACTCAGCCATAAAGAAACTATTGACCTTTACTTTGTGTGGTGGTTTTTCGCGATCACTTAGTTCATTTGATCCCATCTTAAATTCACCACCTTCCACGCAGACCAATGTAAAGGGTGGTATATTGCCAAAACCGGGCTTTAGGGTGATGGAATTGTTCTCGGGATCGATTGTGAACAGGTGCGGAAATTTGTCCTTTATCAATGCAAAACATTCTTTGGTGTCCATAGTGAGCGGTTGTTATAATCGTAACAAAGCTAAAGATTTTTTTGAGGTGGGGGAAGGGGGAGAGTAGAAAGTTTTGGATTGCAAATGTTAAAGACCCCGACGGGAAAAGAAAAACCCGTCGGGTCTGTGTCCAAAACTTGAATAGGTTTTCAAAAATGAAAATTTCAAACTTGATTTCCTTGCCTCACGATCAATACCTCGTAGAGGTTACATTATTGTAGAAAGGCCAAATTAGGGTACCCAGCGGCGCAATCACTAATCCGTCAATAGATCAAACCTTGTCTGCGCCGCAAATGAAAAGACAAAAAGAATAAGAAAATGTCAAAAAGAATGGAATATTTACTGCACTTCCCCGTCCGAATGGTGGTTTCCTCTTTATCGGAGTTTAGATCGCGGACGGTTGTGGAGGTTGCCTTCTTTCCCTGGGTTGCACGGTCCGAATATCTTAGGAGCTTTGACAAGGCTTTTCTTTGGGACCGTTTACCCAGGGCTATTCACGTTTAACCCTTTCAGGGTAAAGTTGTCAAAAATATCCACAGATAAAAAACGGGAAATTATCATCCAGATCACTTTCAATATCATCCCGTAAATTCCATATGTGTCAATATATCAATTCATTTCAACTATTTCCATCCATTTCCATAAATATTTCAAAATATTTCTACCCTACATCAATCTATTTCAATTATTTCAGCCATATTTCAACTTTATTTCTCTAAAATATTTCAATTTTATTTCAACCATATTTCAATAAAATGACAAAACAATTTAACTACTACTTTTTACTTATTTTATTGGTATTTCTTTGCTGCAAAGAGAGTTTATACTCCCAAATACAATCCCCCGAAAAAACAGCTTTCCAAACCTCGGGCGAATGGAAACCATATACAGATGTCAGGGCAGACGTTGCAATTGTTTATGGTGCAAACGACCGGAAGATGACCTTGAAACAACGGGTGCAATCGTGGCGCGACCGCGGCTATACCACCCACTTTATGACCGGTATCGCATGGGGCGAATACAAGGATTATTTTACCGGTGCCTACGATGGGAAAAACCACCTTGGCGAAGGACAGGTCGATGCCAAAGGGGACACCATCTGGCACGGGAAAATGGTTCCCTATATCGTACCCACAGAGCCGTTTATCAACTATATGAAAGAAAAACACATCAAGCGGGTGATCGATGCCGGGATCGATGCGATCTACCTCGAAGAACCTGAGTTCTGGTCGAGAGCAGGGTACAGTGCAGCGTTTAAAGCGGAATGGCAAAAATATTACAAGTTCCCGTGGCGGCCACAGCACGAATCGCCGGAGAACACCTATCTTGCCAACAAATTGAAATACCAGTTGTACTATAATGCATTGAATGAAGTATTTACATATGCGAAAGCGTATGGCAAAACCAAGGGGATGAACGTCCGCTGTTATGTGCCGACCCATTCGCTCGTGAACTACTCCGCATGGCGGATCGTGAGCCCCGAGGCGAGCCTCGCCTCCCTGCCGTGCATCGATGGTTACATTGCTCAAGTGTGGACGGGTACTTCACGCGAGCCAACCTATTACAACGGTATAAAAAAAGAGCGTGTGTTTGAAAACGCTTTCCTCGAATATGGCTCCATGGAGTCGATGACCGCCCCGACCGGACGGAAAATGTACTTCCTCACCGACCCGATCGAAGATTGGCCACGCGACTGGGGCGACTACAAAAAGAATTACCAGGCCACCTTTACCGCGCAATTGCTCTATCCGATGATCGCCGATTATGAGGTGATGCCCTGGCCCGACCGGATTTACCAGGGGCTGTACAAAAAGCCGAACAGCGAGGTGAAGGAGACCATCCCGCGGACTTACTCCACACAGATGCAGGTGATGGTGAACTCGTTGAACCAGATGCCATTGTCAAAAAACAGGTTGAACGGTTCTTCCGGGATCAGTGTGATGATGGCCAATTCGCTTATGTTCCAGAGCTTCCCGGCACACAAGGGTTACGAAGACCCGCAGTTGTCGGACTTTTACGGACAGGTGCTGCCACTGCTCAAACGCGGCGTGCCTGTGAAAATCCTCCATATCGAAAATGTGGCGTACCCCGAAACCTGGAAAGATACAAAGCTGCTCGTGATGTCGTATTCAAATATGAAACCGCTTAATCCAGAGGCACATAACTATATTGCCAAATGGGTAAAAGAGGGCGGCGTGCTTGTCTACTGCGGTCGCGATGATGACCCTTTCCAGACGGTTCAGGAGTGGTGGAACAAAGGGGACAACCATTTTAAAGCCCCATCGGAACACCTGTTTGTTCAAATGGGATTGGAACCGTTTGCCAAAGAGGGCGAATACAAAGTAGGAAAGGGAACCGTGTTCGTGATGCGCCACGACCCCAAAGAGTTTGTTTTGCAGCCCGATATGGACGGCGGTTTTGTAAAGGCAGTCGGTCAGCTTTACGAACAAAAGGCCAAAGCCGGGAAATTGGTTTTCAAGAATTATTTCCTTTTGGAAAGAGGGCCTTTTGACCTTGTGTCGGTGATGGATGAAAGCACAAGCAAGGAACCGTTCACTGTAAAAGGTTGCCTGATAGACCTTTTCGATCCAAAGCTTCCGGTGTTGGCCGAAAAGACCGTGTTGCCGGGCGAACAGGCCTATCTTTACAATATGGGGCGTATTCCAAATCCCAAAATTCCACAGGTCATCGCGGGTGCTGCAAGGGTTTACAATGAAAAAGTTGACAAAAGGAGCTACTCATTTGTGGCAAAAAGTCCGCTGAACACAACCAATGCCATACGGGTGCTGCTCCCCAATGCGCCGGTAAAAACTACCATCACCGACAGTTCTGGTCAGGTTCTTTCCGGCACCGAATCTGTTTGGGATGCCAGAAGCAAAACCTGTTTCCTGAGTTTTGAGAATTCGCCGGAAGGTGTGCATGTTGAATTGCAGTGGTGATGAGCAAAGGTCAAATGGCATGGGGCAAGGAGAAGGGAAAACGGAGAACGGAGACGGTAGAACGGAAAATTTGAAAATTTATCGATTTGAAAATTTGAAAATATCTTCGGTGATTATATTTTGTGGTTTTCACGCTTTTCCCTTTCATTATCAATGGGTTGTAAAGTTTTCGATATTGAATAAATTCATAATTGTTCAACGGTTCCGACCCCGAAGGGGTCAAACCTGAATAGCCCTGGGTAAGCGATCCCGATCAAAAACCCTGTCATTGCTCACACGATAATCGGATCGTGCAACCCAGGGAAGAATGGCCATCTCGCAAAACCGTCCGCGCTCGAAATTGTGGAAGAGTGGGAAGGACTCTTCGGACGGGGATCGCGAGCCAGTGAGAGGGTGAGAATGGGTGAGGGTGCAAATAATTTGAAAATGCATATCTAACAAATCTATGTACCTTTGTGAAAAACCTATGTGCCTTTGTGTTAGGGCGTGGGGCCGGGGGCAAGTAGAACGGAAAAGGGAGAACGGAAAAGGGTAACAGGAAAACGGGAAATAAGATTTGGAATCGGCTACAAGTTTAAAGCACTTGCAGTTAAGCCAGTTGCCAGTTGCCAGCCGCTAACACAGCCGCCAATTGCCAGCCGCCTATATTTATTGCAATATCTTTCCCCTACATGTACCACCAATTGAATTTTGGGTTAATTTCGTCAGGTATTAACTAAATAATAAAATCCAATATTGATATGAACCGGAGACAAATGATCGGAAGTGCAGCAGGAGCCGCTGCCGTAACCGCTGTTGGATTCCCGACCGCCAGCGCATTTGCAGCATCTGCAACAGCAGGTGAAAAATTGAAAGGAAATATCCGCCATTCGGTGAGCCAATGGTGCTATGGCAGCATCCCCTTAGAGGAATTTGCCAAGGCCTGTGCCGATATGGGACTTGAATCGATTGAATTGTTGGGCGAAAAAGATTGGGCAACTGTCCAGAAGTTTGGGTTGAAATGTGCCGTCGGTTACGCCACCGATTATGGGATCCCAAAAGGGTTCAACAGGGTTGCCAACCACGAAAAACTGATTGCCGATTACACCGCCATGATCCCAAAGGCAGCCGCAGCCGGAATCCCAAACCTGATCTGCTTCTCGGGTAACCGCGAAGGGCAGAACGACAATGTCGGGATGGTCAACTGTGCAATCGGACTTCGTAAATTGATGCCCCTGGCCGAAAAACATGGCGTTACCATCATCATGGAATTGCTGAACAGTTACGGTCATGCTGATTATCAATGCGATAAAACGGCATGGGGAGCAGCCCTCTGCGAAATGGTCGGATCGGAACGGTTCAAATTGCTGTACGACATTTTCCATATGCAGATCATGGAAGGCAATGTGATCGACACGATCAAAAAGAACATCAAATACATCGGACATGTCCATACTGGTGGCGTACCCGGAAGGCACGAACTTGATGAGACTCAGGAACTTTATTATCCTGCCATTATGAAGGCATTGGTTGCCACTGGTTATAAAGGATTTGTAGGTCAGGAATTTACCCCTACATGGCCCGATAAATTGGATTCGTTGCACAAATCGATCCTGATTTGTGACGTATAATTTACATCCGTAGAGACAAGGCATGCCTTGTCTCTACAAATTTTTTGTCTAAAATATTTCATTATGCACGAAGAAATTACCCTTACGACCCCTGCCCTATTGTTCTCGGCCATCTCACTGATCATGCTTGCCTACACCAACCGTTTTCTGAGCTATGCCACACTGATCCGTACTTTGCACGAAAAATTTAAAATCAATCCGAACGATGTTCTGCTTGGACAAATTGCCAACCTCAGGAGACGCCTTTATCTTACCAAGTACATGCAGATCCTGGGCGTATCCAGCCTTTTCCTGTGCGTTTTCACAATGTTTTTAATTTTCATCGGGAGTCCTATGCCAGCAATCTGGATGTTCGGGATTGCACTTTTGTTGCTGATTGGTTCCCTGGGCGTTTCAATTCACGAAATCCAGATCTCCGTAAAAGCGCTCGATCTGCATTTGGGCGATATGGAAGTTAACCGAAAGTCTTAATAAATTGGGATTTACATTTTCAAATTTATATATTTGCGGTTTAGTTTAACATTGCCCCAATGTTGGTAGATATATTAATTACTTTTTTGCTCGTTTTTCTCAATGCTTTTTTTGTTGCTGCCGAATTTGCCATTGTCAAGGTAAGGTCATCCCAACTTGAGTTGAAAGTTCAGGATGGGAACCGGATTGCAATTGTAGCCAAAAAAATTATTTCTAAGCTTGATCGCTATCTTGCTGCTACTCAGCTTGGTATCACATTGGCAAGCTTAGGTTTGGGGTGGATAGGCGAACCCGTTGTTTCAAAGATCATTATCAATCTGGCCAACTTGACCGGGTTGCAAATAGACCCTAAACTTGCCCATGATTTTTCATTGCCCGTTGCATTTATTTGTATCACCATATTGCACATTGTTTTCGGTGAATTGGCGCCCAAGTCGATTGCCATTCAACGTTCGCAGCGCACAGTACTAATCATTGCACTTCCATTGCAGTTTTTTTTCTTTGTTTTCAGGCCTTTTATCTGGATACTTAACGGAACAGCCAACCTTTTGCTCAAAGCCATCGGCATTTCGAATGTGCAGGGCCAGGAAGTCCACAGCAGTGACGAACTAAAATACCTTGTGCGTCAGGGAAAAGAGAGCGGAGAAATCGAACAGGCTGATTATGATATCATTAAAAACGCCTTTGATTTTTCTGAACGGACAGCAAAGCAGATCATGATCCCGAGGACCCAGGTGGTATGTATTGATGTAAACGATTTCCAAGAGAATATGATCGAAGGGTTAATTGAAGAGAATTACTCAAGGATTCCCTGTTATGCCGATTCGTTGGACAATATTGTGGGCGTAGTTTACCTGAAGGACATCCTGATCAAGCACCGGAAGAATGAGACATTAAAAATTACATCGATCATGCGATCTGTTTTGGTTGTACCTGAAACAAAGCGGATTGCGCAGTTGCTTAAGGAATTTCAACAAAGGCACCAGCAGATTGCAGTAGTGGTGAACGAGTATGGCGGAACCCAGGGTATCGTGACCATGGAAGATATTCTCGAAGAGCTGGTTGGTGAAATTCAGGACGAATATGACAATGAGACCCCTTTTGTGGAAAAACGCGGCGATAAGAGCTACTCCGTTCTTGCTTCCGCCTCGCTTGACGACATCAACGAAATGCTCCCCCATCCGCTTACCCTTAATGAGGAATACGAAACATTGGCCGGTTACCTGATCCTGCAATTTGGAAAAATACCCAGCATCAATGAGAAAATCACCTTTGACAATTGGGAGTTTACCATCCTGAAAAAGAACAAAAATTCGATCATCCTGGCGCAATTGGTCGATCTGGAAGAGGAAGATGAGGATAAGTTGTAGCCTTCACTAAAATCTCTATTGTATCTTTCTAATATTTGATATTCAGTCAATTAAATGAAATCCCCCCTGCCCCCTTTTTCTAAGCGGAAGGCCTTCATATTAAATTTGGTGCTACTGTAACCTTTTCTGAACCTCGGTATCTAAATGGAAACTTAAAAACGCAATATTATGGAAGATTTATCAATGATGTTTATCTGGCTCGGTTTCTTCGCCAGTATTTTTTTGGGATGGTATTTTTATATTCAGGCCAGGAACAAAGAGAGGATGGCCCTGATCGAGAAGAATGTTGATATTTCTGAAATTTTTAGGGTACGCAAGACCAGCTTTAGTTTCCCCTGGTTTAAAATTGGAATGATGCTCACCGGAGTGGGCCTTGGGTTCTTCCTTGCAATGTTTATCACCTATTATGCAGGAATGCCGGCAGAAATCGCAGAACCCATACTCGCCGGATTCTTGTTGTTTTTTGGGGGGTTGGGAATTATTATTGCCTACTTTATTGAGAAGCCAAAGGAAAAATAAACCAGATGGACCAGGTTTACATCCAGAATGTTTTGAATGGCAGCACGGAAGACTTCAGGTTCCTTATCCGGAAATACAAGGACCTGGCGTTTTCTGTGGCTGTTTCTGTCGTGAAAAACGAATTCGAAGCCGAGGAGGTCGTCCAGGAAGCGTTTATCAAAGCGTTTAAAAACCTGGCTTCATTAAAAGACAAAACTTTTTTCAAAACCTGGTTTTACCGGATCCTGATCAATGAGGCGTTTAAAAGCCTGGAGAAAAAAAAGAGGGAGATCGTATTGCCCACCAATCAGAACTTGCCCGAAGTCGAAGATTTTGAAGAACCTTTCAGAGGATTGACCGTTGGGGAGCAGAAATTCATAGTGGCCGAATCGCTCAGGAAAATTCCTGCAAAGGAAAGCCTGGCCTTGCAATTGTTTTATTTGGATGGGTGTTCAATTGAAGAGATAATCAACTTTACGGGATGGTCGGAATCGAATGTGAAAGTTATTTTGCACCGTGCAAGGAAGCATTTGTTGGTTGTCGTTAAGACAATGATGGAGAATGAATTAACAATTATAGAATCATGAATTCGGATAAGAACGACAATTTTATTCAGGAACTGATGGCAAAATCGGAAAGGAAGATGCCGTTTGACGATTTTGAGGATAGGTTGATGCAACAAATTCATAAAGAGGCAAAGACTTCCCGATCCTTTATAAAGGATGTCAAACTTTCGTGGTTCTTCTTTACGATTGGGACAGTATTCGGGTTGGTTTTGAATATTATCGTTGCCGAAATGAACAAAACCATCTTCGGAATACCCTCACAAAGGTTGGTACTGATCGTCCAAGTATTGTTTGTAATGATTTTGTTGTTTCAAATTGACAGGTTGGTTGGGTTAACTAAAAAACTGAGATAGCAATTATGCCACTAAGACACCAAGTCACGAAGATTCACAAAGAAGTAATTATAGAATAGTGAAATATTTCCAGTTAGTAAGTATTTGGTTTATTGCATATTAATACTTCAACTTAAACTCGATCTCCATCAGCATGTTCCTTTTGGCCAAAACCTGCACTTCATTCTCAACAGATTTTACACGGATGTCATCCTTTAGGATAAAATTAAAAAACTTATCGAATTTTTTCATTTTGGCATAGGAGATTTCGCTTGTGTCCTTATTTACAGCTGTATAACCTTTTTTCAAAATCAGAAAATCGATCTTTTTCAAAGCTTCCGGCAAGTCAACAATCCCGTTTACCTTTAAAATGCCATTTCTGTTGATCGAGGTTTGAAGGATCGGAAGGAGCAACGGATAAACAACCAGAAGTATCCACGATCTTTGAACAAAGGTGATAAAAGGCCTTCCCGCTATTATTGAAATTACAAGGACAAAAAAATTCAGTACGATAAGATAAAATACCGCAAATAAGATGGTTTCTTTAATCGATATTTTGAACAAGGTCCTCTCAAATTTCATAATATTTTATTTTCATTCGTTTAACCTTAATAGCAGGGTCAATTGGCTATCACCCTCACAACCTTATTTACCTTATTTTCAAATTTTTGATTCTAATTTATCTTACATAAATAATTTAGAACTTTGTCTTAGTGTCCGGGTGACTAGGGAGCTGAGGCGCAACAACTAGACTAAGATCTAAGTCACCGGGACACTGCACTAAACCGAGTGGACGATCTCCAGGTTTTCCTGGCCTTTTTGGATCGCTGCGAGGTTGAGCGGGATCAGCCTGTGGTGACGTTCGGGCAACGATTTTTCAAGCCCTTTTTTGACATTCTCCAGTTTGATCACCGGTTTAGCCTTTAAAAATGCCCCTAGAACGATCATATTGAATGTCAAAGGATTGCCCATTTCGACCGCCAGACGGGAACCTTCAACACGCAGGATGTTGATGTCCTTCCGGGAAGGGTGTTTGATGATCCCGTTCGGGTCATAAATCAGTGTGCCACCAGGTTTTACTCGTGCCTCGAATTTGGTCATCGACTGCTGGTTGAGGATGATGGCCGTATCAAATTCGTTGAGTATCGGGGAGCTGATCCGCTCGTCGCTGATGATGACCGTTACATTGGCAGTCCCACCCCTCATTTCTGGGCCATAGGAAGGAAACCAGGCCACTTCCTGGTCCTGCATCACACCCGAATACGCAAGAATTTTTCCCATCGAAAGAACCCCTTGGCCGCCAAATCCGGCGATTATGATTTCTTCAGTCATAGTTTTTGTTTTTCAGATAGAATTAACCTTTGATACTGTAATCATTTGCATCGGCACGTGTACCGTCTTTGAGATCGCCAAGCGGATATTGCGGGAACATGTTCTCCTCCATCCATTTGTTTGAATCAACAGGACTTAGCTTCCATCCTGAACTACAGGTGGACACAACTTCCACAAAGGCAGTCCCTTTTTTCATGGCCTGGATTTCAAACGCCTTGCGGATCGCTTTTTTTGTCTTTCGAACAGCTGCGGCATTTTGAACGCTTTGGCGTGTAACATAAGCCGCACCCGGCAATTGTGCAAGCAATTCTGTGATTCTCAAAGGATAACCATTCAGGTCAACATTCCTGCCATAGGGGGTCGTGGAGGTGACTTGTCCAACCAAGGTTGTTGGTGCCATCTGGCCGCCCGTCATTCCATAAATCGCATTGTTGATAAAGATCATCACAATATTTTCGCCACGGTTCACAGCATGAAAAGTCTCTGCCGTTCCAATGGCAGCAAGATCGCCATCACCCTGATAGCTAAATACATACTTTTCTGGCATCACCCTTTTGATACCCGTGGCCACTGCGGGTGCGCGTCCGTGGGCAGCTTCATGCCAGTCAATATCGATGTATTTATAGGCAAAAACAGCACATCCGACAGGTGAAACACCGATCGTCTGGTCCTGAATCCCCATCTCTTCAATCACTTCGCCAATCAAACGGTGAACAACACCATGACTGCAACCCGGACAGTAATGCATCACGTCGTCGTTCATGAGCGGCGATTTCGCATACACAATGTTCTCCGGTTTAATAATATCTCTGATTTTTTGAGCTAATTCAGGCATAATTATCCTCCTATCAATTTTTGTTCAAGTGCAGCTTCGACTTCGTTTGGATTGGGAACGATCCCACCCATACGGCCAAAATATTCAACCTTTGTTTTGCCATTGACTGCCAGACGGATGTCGTTGACCATTTGTCCGGCATTGAATTCAACACAAAGGAACCCTTTTACTTTTGTGGCGTATTCAGCAATAATTTTTTCAGGGAAAGGGAGCAATGTAATCGGTCGGATCAAGCCAACTTTCACCCCTTTTGATCGGGCAATCTGGACTGTTTTCTGACAAATCCTGGCAGCAGACCCAAATGCTACGATGATGTATTCGGCATCCTCACATTCGATTGTCTCATAACGGACATCTTCCTTACTCATTTGTGCATACTTTGCCTGAAGCCTAAGGTTATTGGCCTCCATAATGGAGGAATCCATCTCCAAAGATGTGATTATATGCTTTTTACGATTGGCGGTTTTTCCTGTGGCTGCCCAACTGCCCGAAATTTCGGCAATCTGCTCGTTGGTCCACCTCGGACGCTGGTCGATCAGTTCAACTTTCTCCATCATCTGACCCACAACTCCATCGGCGAGGATCATCACAGGATTGCGGTATTTAAAGGCAAGTTCAAACCCTAATACTACAAAGTCGTGCATCTCCTGTACAGAAGCGGGAGCCAACACAAGCAGTGAATAATCTCCATGACCGCCTCCCTTGGTTGCCTGATTGTAATCGGCTTGTGATGGCTGAATCGTTCCCAATCCCGGACCGCCACGCTGAACATTGACGATCACGCAAGGCAGTTCGGCCCCAGCCATATAAGAAATCCCTTCGGCCATCAGACTGATCCCCGGACTTGAAGATGAGGTCATCACCCTTTTGCCCGAGCCTGCAGCCCCATAAACCATATGAATCGAGGCTATTTCACTTTCGGCCTGCAAAACAACCATTCCGGAACCTTCCCACGGTCGCAGTGCCATTAAGGTCTCCATCACCTCACTCTGAGGCGTGATCGGGTAACCGAAATAGGCATCGCAACCACAGCGGATGGCCGCTTCGGCGATGACCTCATTTCCTTTCATTAATCTTAATTCACCCATATTCAGGATTTTATAGTATTAATCATTATTCAACCTTTACCCGGTAAACAGTAATACAACTATCGGGGCAAACTGCGGAACAATTTGTACAACCATTACAGTTCTCGGGATTTTCCATATAGGAATAGTGATACCCTTTGCTGTTCACATCGCGGTTTAGTGCCAAAGTACGTGATGGACAAGCAACTACACAAAGGTTGCAACCCTTGCATACTTCGTTGTCCACAACTACTGCTCCCCTCACTTTTGCCATATTGATTTCGAATTTATTTGGTTTCTATTCTTGTTTGATTGCTTAAAAAGTGGCTGCAAAAGTAGTACGATCAGTTTGGTTTAAACATGATAATCAGAATTAAACTGTTTCAGCCTAATTTCCAGATTATCAAACTGATCGCGTTTTACATGCGAAACACAAGCCCTTAAACCTTCCTTTGTACTTCCAGTATTGCCCAGCGAGATGGCACTGATCCCATAATAAAGCAGCTTGTGCAACAACTCGCCGCCTGTCATTCCCGGATAAGCAATCGTAAAGTAGAACCCATCGCCCACCGGAAGACCAAGATCGGTATCATAAACGATCGTGAAGCCATTGTCGGTAAAGAGCTTCTTCATGATTTTTGCTTTTTCACCGTACTCCTTCACCTCTTCCACAAAATTGAAGGAACCATCGTTCGCAGCTTTGAACATCGCGGCAAGTGCAAACTGTGCCGAATGTGACGTACCTGAAGTCATCGAATACAAAGCCCTGTGAACGATTGCATTGCCAAAACCATGAACTTTAAGCCGCTCATCAAGGTTGGGGAAATGGCGATGATACAACGTATCTGAAATCACAAGCATCCCAATCCGCTGACCAGCATAAGAAAAGACCTTTGAGCTTGAAATCATCAATACGTAATTCCCTGTATATCTGGCTACTGTGGCTTGATATGGTGGGACTCCCGGAATCGAAAAGTCGCTCCTGAAATCCATCCCAAAATAGGCAAGATCCTCAATCACAACCACATCGTACTGATTTGCAAGCTCTCCGATAATCTGCAATTCCGTATCATTCAAACAGATCCACGATGGGTTATTGGGATTTGAATATACAATACAATTGATGTCCCCTTTTGCAAGATAGGACTCCAGTTTTGCCCGAAGTTTTTCCCCGCGAAAATCAAAAACATCAAAGGTTTCGTATTTCTGGTTCATGACAAGCATCTGCTGTTTCTGTACCGGAAATCCCGGATCAATAAACAAGGCTTTGTCGCACTCCTTGCGGCAACTTCCACAAACAAGAAAAGAGGCATAGCTCCCCTCCATCGATCCAACCGTTGGGATACAACCCTCAGGTAAAACATCTATGTCCATAAAAAGTTTTACGAAACGGGCAGTCTCATTTTTAAGGGATTGGATCCCATCTATGCGTGGGTAGGCAGCGGCCACATTGTTGCGCAATGCAGCAATTTCCGCTTCGACACCTATTTTTGCTGGTGGAAGGCCCGGGACACCCATCTCCATACGTATATACCGCTCGCCGGTAGCCGCTTCGATGCTGCTTACAAGCTGAACGATCTCCCTGATCGAAGCATTCCCAATATCAGGCACTTCGAGCGCATTGATTTCACGTTCGACAATTTCCCTGTCGATCGGGGTATTCATATTCAAGATCTGATTCAAAGCTCTTTGCTTAATTGGGCAACCCAGCCATCCAAACGTGAATCGGTCAACTCATCTTCAAAATCCTCATCGATAGGCAATCCAAGGAAAAGTCCCCCTTCTAGCGCCTCAGAATCCTGAAATGTGTAACCTTCCGGGTTCACTTTGCCCACAAGCGTGGCACCGTTTTTGATCACGGTCTTGGCAAGAATCCCCATCGAATTCACAAAATGATAAGCATAAGTGATGTGGTCGCCAAGTCCAAAAATGGCCACTTTTTTGCCTGTAAAATCAAAAGAAGAGACAGTTGGCATAAATTTGGCCCAATCGACGTTCCCAAACTTTTGGTCCCAGGTATCGCGGCCAATGGTCGAAATCCCAAAGATGATCGAATCAAAACGGGCAAGGTCTTCCACCGATGCATCGTTCACGTGGATCAGTTCAGGACTTTGGCTTTCCATTTTTGATGCCAGCGACTTGGCCACCCGGTGGACTGCGCCGTTCTCGGGTCCGAAAAAAATAGCTAATTTACTCATATATAATTATTTATTGGTTATGTATAGCAACTTCCCCCCTAACATATTCGCCAAGGATGGCCAGACTGGAGACATCTTTTAAGACCTGATGAATCGCCTTTTCGTAATTTTCGATCGAATTCCATTCAATGTCAACATGAAAGGAGTATTCATTGGGTTTCCCGATAATGGGCAACGACTGGATTTTTGTGAGGTTGATTTCGTGAAGGGCAAATGTATTCAACACCCTTGCAAGTGCTCCATGGAAATGGCCCACTTCGAAACAGATAGAGGCTTTGTTTGCATTTTCGGATGTGTCGGAATGTTTGGAAAGGATCAGGAAACGTGTGTAATTTTTTTTATTCGATTCGATTCCCCTTTCGAGAACATTTAACCCATACAGTTCAGCTGAGCGCAAATTGCTGATCGCTGCGGCATAGGTGATTTTTTCTTTGGAGATCAACCTGGCCACCGCGGCATTGTCGCCAAGTTCCTTGGTCTCGACATTTGGGAAATATTTTTCGAGGTATTCGGCACACTGAAGAAAGGATACCGGGTGGGAATAGATCTCCTTAATGTCTTTTTTATGGACACCAGGAAGTGCCATCAGGTTCATCTGTATGTGGATATAGATTTCACCCGTAATGCGAAGGTGATAATCGCGGATTAATGAATAGTTCTGCAGGATGCTTCCGGCAATCGAGTTTTCGATGGCCATCACTGCGTAATCCACTTTGTCTGCATCAATGAGTTCGCAAACACTCCGAAAAGACTTGCACTCGACAATCTCCACCTCGTCGGAGAAATAGTTGCGTGCCGCATCTTCGTGAAACGACCCTTTTATCCCTTGTATCGATACTTTTTTCACTTTGAAACTTGTTTAAACCAAAAAAAATTAATTTGGCTGCAATGTAAAAAAAATCCCCGAAAAACAGGGTATAAGGGATTGTTTTAACAAATATAGCGAAAATTTGCAAACAGCCACAAAAGATGAGGTTGATTGTAGCTGTGATGACAATATCAGTGAGTAGATTGGTTCAGGTTGCAGGGCGGACGCGGAAACGGACGGCCATGGATATGGACGCGGAGACGGACGGCCAGGGATATGAACGCAGAGACGGACGGCCGTCCGTCTCTACGGATTCTAAAATTTAATTTGAATCCAATGATTGTCCATTATAAATATAAATGGACAACCATTTGGATAATTGTTGTTTACGCAAGCAAGTTTTTAACTTTTTCAGAAATAAGTTTGCCATCGGCTTTCCCGGCCAGTTCTTTTGAGGCGAAGCCGATCACCTTTCCCATCTCTTTGATCGAAGTTGCCCCCGTCTTTTCAATGATTGCTTTGATGACTGCTGTCAACTCCTCATCACCCATCTGCTGGGGAAGGTAGCTTTCAAGAACTTTGACCTGTGCCATTTCGGGTTCGTACAGGTCAAGTCGGTTTTGTTGTTTGTAGATTTCAGCCGAATCGCGCCCCTGCTTGGCCAATTTTGCCAAAGCTTTGATGGCCAGATCGTCGCTAAGATCTTCGTTACCGCTTTTGGCGGTCTTGGCTTCAAGCAACACCTTTTTTGCATTGCGTAAGGCTTCGAGTTTTTCCTTGTCGCGTGCGAGCATTGCCAAACGAATGTCGTCGCTAATTTGATCGAAAATATTCATAATTTACTGAATTATATGTTGTTAATAATTTTTAATGCAACTGGCTACTGGCAACTTCTACAATACTTTAACAACTTTGTTGTATTTCGATTGTGCCGGAACGAAATTCGTTTTCCAGTCTCCCTTTTCCGTTCTCCCAGCAAATGCCCTAAGCTCCACGCCCATAGCCCCAAGCCCATGAATTTCCTCCAGCTTTAGCTGGAGGACAGCCATCAATCCGGTTTGTCGTGAATGAAAGCGTTGTTTTTCCTCAATTGAACGTCACCCTGACTCCCGGAGATTGTGATCCGCGAAACCTCCTTGCCATTGGCCAAAGGATTATTCTGGTCTTTCAATTTCCTGCGTTCAAAGGCCGGAATTTTGGAAAGCTCCTCGATGTAATCGTCAGTTTGCTGCGAAAAATCGACCTGCATCACTTTTTTAGCCTTTTCGGGCAGTCCATCGGTGAAAGGCTCAATTTTGACAGTTGGATACATCTGCCTGATAATCTCGTCTTTACGATCTACAGGTTGCTCTGTAAAAGCCGGTTGCCTCTGCATGACCTTGACTTCCCCTTCGTTGCCAAAGAAACCTGAAGGAAATGCATTTTTATCGTCGAGCAAAGGTACTCTTTCTTTTTGAGGTTGCATTCCACTGGTCATTTCTGGTATTGAACTGGTTTTAAAACCGGTAGCTATAACTGTTACGCTGATCGAATCGCCCATTTCTGGATCGACGGCCACACCATAGATCAGATCGGCATTGTTACCTGCTTTATCCTGAACAAATTCATTGATCATGTTCATCTCGTCCATTGTCACTTCGTTGGTTTCACCAGAAGTGATGTTCACGAGGATATTTTTTGTGCCACGTATATCGTTGTTGTTCAGCAACGGCGAATTCAAAGCCCCTTCGACAGCTTTTCTCGCCCTGTTTTCACCCGATGCCTGATATGAACCCATAATTGCAACGCCCGAATTTTGCATTACAGTCCTGACATCTTCAAAGTCAACATTGATAAACCCTGAACTGGTGATGATTTCGGCAATCCCCTTGGCAGCTATGGCCAACACATCATCGGCTTTTGAAAACGCTTTTGAAATCGGGAAATCGCCATAAATCTCCCTGATGCGTTCGTTGTTGATTACAAGCAAAGCATCGACATGGTTTTCCATTTCCCTGATGCCCTCGATAGCTTGTTGGATCCGTAAACGCCCTTCGTTCCTGAAAGGGATCGAGACGATCCCAATCGTGAGGATTTTCCTGTCCCTGGCAGCTTGTGCTATGATAGGAGCTGCCCCTGTACCGGTACCACCACCCATTCCAGCAGTGATAAAGACCATTTTGGTTTTCCCTGTCAGGAGCCGCTCAATGTCTTCAATGTTTTCAAGAGCCGAATCACGGCCCACGATGGGTTTGTTTCCAGCCCCGCGCCCTTCGGTGAGTTCAGAGCCAAGCTGGACTTTAAAAGGTACAGGACTGTTCATCAGTGCCTGAATATCGGTATTGCAAACCGCAAAATCAACATCTTTAATGCCTTGCCGGTACATATGGTTCACAGCGTTGCCACCGCCACCACCTACACCGATCACTTTAATTATCTTATCCCCGCCCGACGGCAAATCAAATTCGATCAATTCACTCATTTTTCATCCTCCATTTGTTATACGATGTCAGAAATCAACTTTTAATTTCGGCATCGTCATCGCTAAATAATCCGCCAAATTGTCTTGTAAACCAATTTCCAATGGGTTCCGAGCTATCGGTTGCCTTGGGTTTTTGTCTGTTTTTTTCCGAAACGGCTGTACGTTTCTGCTCCTTCTCTTCAGGTTTTTCAACTTTATCACGTACCGTAAAAGGCTCATGATGATTCAAATCAAATTGATCCTGAGGCTCGTTCAATGAGACGATAGGTTCCTTTACAACCTGTGGTCCCAAATCAACTTTCTGATATTGGGAAGCCTCCGCAGGGATTTTCACCGTCTCCTTCACCGGTTCCGGGCGAAGTATCCTGTTCGGGTTAATCTTAAACCCTGTGGCGATTACAGTTACGCTGATTTTGTTCCCCAATTTGGAGTCATAACCATTTCCCCAGATGATATTGGCACTGTCGCCGGCTGCTGCCTGAAGGTAATCAATGATGTCGCCAATTTCGCCCATACGCACCTCGTCATCACCAGAGGTGATATTCAATAAAATATTTTCTGTGCCGAAGATGTCGTTGCTGTCGAGCAACGGCGATTTCAGGGCTTCCTCGGCAGCCTTCATGGCACGGTTTGGCCCTTCGGCAAATCCTGTCCCCATAATGAAAACGCCACTTTCCCTCAAAACGGTGTTCACATCGGCAAAGTCGATGTTGATGTTCCCGTGAAGGGTGATGATTTCGGCACAGCCTTTTACAGCTGTGGCTACAATATTGTCGGCTTGTGCAAACGCTTCACGGGCTGGCAGGTCGCCATAGACTTTGTGTAGATTTTCGTTGCTGATGACCAATAAACTGTCAACAAACCGCTGAAGCTTTTTGATCCCTTCGATGGCCTGATCGTAGCGCAACCGACCCTCCTTCACCGAGGGGAGAGTGACGACAGCAATGGTCAATATGTCCATCTCGCGAGCCAACTGGGCAATGACAGGTGCTGCTCCTGTACCGGTACCGCCTCCCATCCCGGCAGTGATAAACACCATTTTTGTACCTGTCTCGAGAACGGCCCTCACCTCCGAAAGGTTTTCGATGGCAGCCTGTTCGCCTCGTTTTGGTTTATTCCCGGCACCACGGCCTTCTGTCAATGAAACACCAAGCTGGACTTTTACAGGAACCGGACTATTTTCAAGAGCCTGGGCATCAGTATTACACACCAGAAAATCAACACCGGCAATTCCCTGTCGGAACATGTGGTTAACGGCGTTTCCCCCACCACCGCCAACTCCAACCACCTTGATAATCGATTGGTAATCGTGCTGAAACCCGAAGGTCAATAAATCGTCTGGTAAATTTTCCATGTGAAATACTTATTGATGTTAATTTATTTCCTGGTCATCATCGGTGATCAATCCGTTGAGACCCTCTTTTGCTTTTCCAAAAAGGTCAGAAACCATTGATTTCAACCCTGACCTTTGTTGCCTGACCGGTTGTGGCGTCTCTTTCACCTCGACCGGTGCATCCGAAACAATCATCCCCACCGGGTAATTGTTGCGTTTTGACTGGACCATTCCATTGATCAGCAAGCCAATCACGTTGGCCGAACCTGCATTCATGATCTGCTGGTTAAACAACAATTCTTCAATAGCAACAACTGGTTTTCCGAAACGGACATCGAAACCGGTGAGGTAGCTTACCAATTTATCGATCCCGAGCAAATTTGAACCACCTCCTGAAAGGACAATCCCTGCACCGATCTTATTGGCCAGACCAGTTGAATTGATCTGATAATTAACTCCTTCCATAATCTCCTCCAACCGTGCCTGGATGATACCTGCAAGGTTTTTAAAGCTGATCTCTTTGGCTTGCCATCCTTCAACTTCCGGAATCTGGGCATACTTGTTGTCAGGGACCATTTCCGTGAAGGCGCACCCACATTGCAATTTCACCATTTCTGCATGGCGCGGAATAATGTTGCAGCCATCGCGAATATCGTTAGAAATAACATTACCACCAAATGGCAATTCCACGGCCAACCGCAACTTATTTTCGTAATACAATGATAGACCAGTTGTTCCGGCACCCATGTCGAGCAGGATAACCCCTGCCTCGCGTTCATCTTTCGACAGAAATCCCATCCCCTGGACAAACGGGTTCACAAATGCCGAGACCAATTCCACACCTGCCTTTTCGAGGCTGCGCCTAAGATTCATCTCATACGATTCGGCTGCCGAAATTACAGTGAAGGTTGCCTCAACCTTTCGTCCGGCCATACCCACAGGGGTTATTACACCGTGTTCACCATCAACAACATATGCCTGAGGGATCAGGTGATAAACCTTTTCGTCCTTGTCGCAGGAAAAACGTTGTGCCTCGTCCATAAGCGCCTTGACCACATTCTGGGTCACTTCGCCATTTTCGGTCATCCTGTAACCTGTCGTTTGACGGTTGCAGATCCTCTGACCGGAAATTCCGGCATAGGTCTTTTTTACCTTTAATTTGATCGTTTTCTCAAGGGTATTGACAACAGTCCTGATCGACAGTGCCGCTTCATCGATGTTGACGACAACACCGTTCCGGACACCCTTGGTCAGGGTTTCGCCATAAGCAAGGATTTCCATTTTCCCTTCCGGGGTAAATCGGCCAATGACTGCCTTTGTCCACATTGTTCCAATGTCAATTGCTGCTACCAATTCTCTTATCGGGCTCATAGCTATCTATTTTTTTGTACAAACTATCTGGTTTCGAAATTCTACATTGATGGTTTTGTAACGGCCCCACCCCCCGTTCTTGAAACCCTCGGTATATAATGCCTTAAGGTTACGAAATTTAATCTGATAATCATCGGGATCTCCGAAAATTATAACCTGATCGCCAACCCTGGGGATCATTGAAAGTTCTCCGATCGCATTCACATAAATCTGGTCGATCTGAGCACTTAAAAAGGAATCCCCGTTCAGGTAAGTAACCAATGGCAGGAGCTTTTTCCTGGCAAATTCGGCAGAAACGACCCCACCAATCAGGATGACGCGCGGAGTGAACCGTGGTGTCCAATCGATCACTTTACCAAATTTGTCCATGTAAAAAGTATGTCCTGAACCTTCCACCCTGAAAACAGGCTCCCGTTGTTTTATTTTAACCACGACTGTCCCGAAGCTCTTTACACCATCATCGTCAACATTGGTGTAAACATCCACATCTTCAACCGATTGCAGCTTCCGCAAACCATCTTCAATTTTTCGAAGATCGATGGACGGCAGTGCCTTTCCAAAGATTTCCTGATGGTTGCGCCTCACCCACATCCGTATGTCTGCGTCCCTTATAAACCCAATCTCGACCGAATCGGTAATTACAACCTTAACATCGCTACATACCAATTGACGACTTTGACGGATGCTAAATACCATTGTTACAATCAGCAATATTGTAGCAAAGCCCCAAATCGATATGTAAACTATTTTCTTAAACATCGTCTTTTTGTCGCAGGTAGGAAACAATTGGATCGATTAGCCGATCTATATCACCTGCACCAAGTGTTAATAAAATTTCCAAATCGTATTCTCCCAAAATTTCAGGGAACTCATTTTTCTGGCACAGCCTCCTGCTTTTCAGCTTCATTTTACCCAGGATCAGATCCGAATTGACCCCCTCGATCGGCAATTCACGAGCCGGATAAATCTCCATCACGAGTGCATCGTCAAGCAGATCAAGTGCCGTTGCAAAATCGTCTGCAAAATCCCTGGTGCGAGTGAAAAGGTGCGGTTGAAAAATACCGGTCACACGCTTTCCAGGATAAAGATCGCGCACCGAACGGATGGTTGCCTCCAATTCACGAGGATGATGGGCATAGTCGTCGATGTAAATTGTCTTTTTGCCTGCAAACCTCACATCAAAACGCCGGACCACACCGGTGTATTTGGGAAGTGCATCACCTATTTCCTTGTCTGTCACCCCACTCAAGAGTGCCATCGCACAGGCGGCCACGGCATTCTCAACATTCATCAATCCAGGATAGGAAAGTGAAAGCCCTTCTATCATCCCAAACGGAGTTTTCAAATCGAAATGGTACGCCCCATCAACAATCTGAAAATTAACAGCCTGAAAATCTGCCTCCTCCGAAATTGAATAACTATAATAGTTGATTGAATTGTTCCAATCATTGTCAATATTCAACCCTTTCCTGTAAACCAAAGTGCCATCCTTTTTTATTTGCATAACGAAATAGGCGAAAGCCTTAACCATACTTTCGTGATCGCCATAAATATCCAGGTGATCGGCGTCCATCCATGTAATTACTGCCAAATCAGGATGTAATTGAAGGAAGGAGCGGTCGAATTCATCAGCTTCAACAACAATGTAAGGGCTATTCCTTTCTGATAACAGCAAATTCGTTTTGTAGTTTTTGGAGATCCCACCCATAAAAGCCGAACAATCGACTGCTGATTGTTTGAGCAAATGGGCTGTCATCGTTGTCACGGACGTTTTACCATGTGTCCCGGCAATTGCAATGCACTTTTTCCCTTCGGTGAGCAGGCCAAGAACTTGTGACCGTTTATGAATTTGAAAACCGTTGTCCATGAAATACTTAAGTTCCTGAAAGTCATAAGGCACCGCTGGCGTAAAAATAACAAGCGTGGTTTCTTTCTCCTCAAGGGTCGGAACTTTAGTCAAATCATCCGTATAATGGATGGAGATACCTTCGTTTTCAAGGTCCAACGTCAATTGAGAAGGGGTTTTGTCATATCCATCAACAGATTTCCCGATGAAGTGAAAATACCTGGCCAGGGCTGACATTCCAATGCCTCCGATCCCCAACAGATAAACCCTTTTTATTTGATCAATTTCAGTCATTTTCTGGTTTCAATAATTTTGTGATTACCGCTACAATATCTTCCGTAGCATGTGGTGTTGCCAACTTCTTAATGTTATTTGAAAGGTCCAAACATTTGCCTTTGTTGTTTACAAGTTCAACCGCGACTGGTATGAGCTGTTCTACTGCTTCGGAATCTTTTACCAGTACCGCTGCCCCTTTTTCGACCAGCGACATTGCGTTAAATGTCTGATGGTCTTCTGATACATTGGGCGATGGCACCAGAATTGAAGGTGCACCCACGATGCACAATTCGGAAATCGTCCCAGCCCCCGCCCTCGAAATCACGACATCGGCCAGTGAATATGCAAGGTCCATTCGGGGAATAAACTCCATCAACCGGATATTTTCCACTGGATTTGAATCGAGTTGTGCTAAAATATCTTTATAATAATATTTACCCGATTGCCAGATAATTACAATATCAGATCTTTTAATTAGGTCAAGTTTTGCCAAAACCCCCTGGTTCAATGTACGGGCTCCAAGGCTTCCACCAACAATGAGGATTACCCGCTGACCAGTAGCAACTTTGAAATATTCGTGAGCTTCCATCGATTTTGGAGTCACCGACATCAGCCCTTTACGGACAGGATTTCCAGTAAAGATGATCTTATCCGATGGAAAAAAACGATCCATCCTGTCGTAGGCGACACAAATTTTGCGCGCCTTTTTGCCCAGAATTTTGTTTGTCACCCCAGCGAAAGAGTTCTGCTCCTGAAGGACGCACGGAATTCCAAGCTTCGTGGCCACACGCAAAACCGGCCCGCTTGCATAACCCCCAACCCCGATTACGACATCGGGTTGAAAATCTTTGACCACTTTTTTCGCTTTCATCATCGAAAGGATCAATTTGGGAAAAAAGGCAAAATTGCGCCAAAGTTCACCGCGATGAAATCCTGCGACCGGAAGGCCAATGATTTTATATCCTGCAGCTGGTACTTTTTCCATCTCCATTTTCCCTTCCGCACCCACAAAAAGGATTTCGCACCCAGGGAAACAGTATTTTAGTCCATCGGCAATAGACAAAGCTGGGAAGATATGTCCCCCGGTTCCGCCGCCACTAACTATGAATTTAACGTTCCCCATTATCTGTTTTCAGTTAATAAAACCTCATCTTCAGGAAGTTCATCATCATGAAGTTCTTCCTCGTTGTTAAAATCGTCCTCACCCTCAGGATTTTCTTCCTGACTGTCGATTTCGGAACTCACACTCAGCAAAAGTCCAAAAGTGATCGCCGTAAAAAGTTGTGAAGTCCCCCCCCAGCTTACCCAGGGGAGAGGTTGCCCTGTGACAGGCATCGCACCTGCCGAAACTGCCATGTTGATAAGTGCCTGCAACATGATCACAGTTGCCGCCCCTGCTGCCAGAAAGGTGGGATATGTCCTGTTGCATTTTTTGATGATGATTCCGCTTCTCGTGAGGAAAACCAGATAGAGCAAAGCGATGATAATCCCTCCAATAAGCCCATATTCCTCAATGATAATTGAATAGACAAAGTCGTTATAGGCAGCCGGCATAAAATTGCTGATCTGGCTTTTGCCAGCACCTACACCTGTGATTCCCCCGCGGTGGATTGCTATCATTGCAAAATCATCCTGGCTAAGGCCTTTCTCTTCTGTTGTTGGCGCATTAAAAAACTTGCGTTCGATCCTGTTGCGGAATGTATGGATCCTACCAAACTTCCCCTCTTTCGGGAGATAAGGGGCCAGCAAGAAAATGACAAGTAAGAATGCCAGACCTGCAATAAGGAATGCCCCCAAAAATTTCCAGGAAACCCTACCTATGATCATCATGATGAAAGCAGTACCAAACAACAATGCTGCAGATGAAACATTTGCATAAGCAATGAGGAGGCAGATTGCCCCGACCCCAATAATGATCTTGGTGGAAGCAAATTGCAACAAACGTGGATCTTTCTGACTATTTGACAATAAACGGGCGACCCACAGTATCAGGGCAACCTTTGCAAATTCAGCCGGCTGAAAACTCAATGGGCCCAAAGGGATTGTGCGCCCTGTGGCTTCACCTCCACGGCCAAAAACCAATCCCAGACATACTGCACCGAAAGCGAACAAAAAGGCCAGGTTTGCAAACTTGTTGTAGTTTCTTGTCGGTATAAAATTGATCATGGCAATTATAATCCCATAGCCAATACCCTGAAAAAACAGTTGCTTGAGGATGTAATAAGAGGTGTTCCCCCCGGCCTTACGGTAGGCAAGTGCCCCGGTGGAACTATAGACAATCAGAAGCGATGCGCATGTTAAAATGACGATCACAATCCAGATAATCCGGTCCCCTTTGATGTATTGCTTCAGATCTGCAGTGTTCATACAAATATAAATTGGTTTAAAGGTTGCGGACCGCTTCTTTAAATTTGCGGCCGCGTTCCTCGTAGTTTTTGAACAAGTCAAAACTTGCGCAAGCTGGTGACAATAACACGGTATCGCCATTCTCCGAAAGGAAATAAGCGCTTCGGACTGCCTCTTCAATGCTCTTTGTATCGACAATCTCTTTTACCATTCCTTTAAATGTATTGACGATCTTACCGTTGTCTTTTCCAAGACAGACAATTGCCTTTACTTTTTCCTTTACAAGGTCAAATAAGATCGAATAATCGTTCCCCTTGTCAATACCACCGACGATCCAGACAACCGGGGTGTTCATGCTTTCGAGGGCATACCAAACCGAATTGACATTGGTGGCTTTAGAATCGTTGATAAATTCGATGTTGTGCACGCGCAGGAACCTTTCAAGCCGATGTTCAACACCTTGAAAATCGCTGAGGCACTCGCGGATGCCCTCTTTCCGAAGTTGCAAAATGCTACCGGAAATTCCGGCTGCCATCGAGTTGTTGAGATTGTGTTTCCCCTGTAAAGCCAAATCAAAGATTGTCATATCGAAAGTATTATTGTTAACGTTTAATTTCATTGTGTCATTTTCAACCCATCCACCCTCCTGCAACACCTGCATGATCGTAAAAGGGACTTTGTGGGCTTCTATGGTTCGTTTTGTGAGTTCTTCCTGAATAATGGGGTCATCGGCAGAGTAAATGAACCAGTCTTCTGGCCGCTGATTCTGTACGATCCTCATCTTCGAATCGACATAGTTTTGCATCTTGTAATCGTAACGGTCGAGATGGTCGGGAGTAATGTTCATCAGGACAGCTATATCGGCCCTGAAATCGTACATTCCATCCAACTGGAAACTGGAGAGTTCGATCACATAGTAGTCAAAGTTCCCTTCAGCTACCTGCCAAGCAAAACTTTTGCCCACATTTCCGGCCAAACCGACATTCAACCCTGCCCGTTTCAAAATCTCATAGGTTAGCAAAGTAGTTGTCGTTTTTCCGTTACTTCCTGTAATACAGATTGTTTTGGCCGTAGTAAATCGTCCGGCAAATTCGATCTCCGAAATAATTGGTGTTTTATTTTCCTTTAGTTTAACGATAATGGGAGCTTTATCGGGAATTCCAGGACTTTTTACAACCAGGGCGGCATTCAGGATAAGGGATTCGGTATGCTGTTTTTCCTCAAAATGGAACCCGCGCTTCTGAATTTCATCTCGATACTCGTCTTTAATGGCAGCCATGTCGGAAAGGAAAACTTCGTAACCCTCTTTTGCCCCCAGAATTGCAGCACCAACACCACTTTCGCCACCTCCAAGTACAACCAATTTCTTTTTTTTCATGGTTAACGCATTTTAAGTGTGGAGATTGTCAGAATGGCGAGGATAATCCCCACGATCCAGAACCGTGTAACGATCTTTGCTTCAGGAAAACCCTTTTTCTGAAAATGGTGGTGCAAAGGAGCCATCAGAAAAACCCTACGCCCTTCGCCGAACCTCTTTTTGGTGTATTTAAACCAGGATACCTGTATTACGACTGACAAATTTTCGACAAGGAAGATCCCGCAAAGCAAAGGAATCAGGATCTCCTTCCTGATAATTATGGCGAAAACAGCCAATATACCACCCAATGCAAGGCTTCCCGTATCTCCCATAAAAACCTGGGCAGGATAGGAATTGTACCAAAGAAATCCGATACAGGCCCCAATAAAAGCTGACATATAAACGGTAAGTTCACCACTGTAAGGGATATACATGATATTCAAATAACCCGAATAAATGATGTTACCACCCAGATAGGCAAAAACACCAAGCGTTGCCCCACTAATTGCAGAAACCCCGGTCGCCAATCCATCGACACCATCAGTTAGGTTCGCCCCATTTGAGACTGCGGTGATAATGAATATAATAATGATGGCATAGAGCAACCATACCCATTGATCGGCAGCTTTCCCGGCAAACCATATCAACCATTTGTAATCAAATTCATGGTTCTTGATAAAAGGGATCGTCGTTTTTGTCGATTTCATCTCCTTGGTCATCTGCCTTACCTCTTTTTGCCCAGTTTCGGAATTGATTCCAATTTCGGTTTTTGCCCTCCCTTTTGAATCATAAATTTTTTCCCTGATCGAGACCTCACTACTGATGTACAATGTGGCGGCGACAATCACCCCAAGTGAAATCTGCCCCATTATTTTAAACTTTCCGGCAAGCCCCTTTTTGTCTTTTAGGAATACTTTAATGTAATCGTCTGCAAATCCTATCATTCCAAGCCAAACGGTAGTAATGATCATCAAAAGGATATAAATATTGTCGAGTTTTGCAAATAGAAGTGTCGGTAGGAGGATTGAGCACAGGATAATAATCCCACCCATTGTAGGTGTTCCTTTTTTTTGCATCTGGCCTTCGAGGCCTAGATCGCGGATATCTTCCCCAATCTGCTGACGCTGGAGCATGAAAATCACCTTTTTCCCAATGATCGTAGCGAACAGCAATGCGGTCATTGCGGCCATTGCTGATCGGAACATGATGTAATTAAACATCAGTGAGCCAGGAACATCAAGTGATTCAAGGTATTTAAAAAGAGGTATCAGCATATTCTTTTAGTTTTGATTAATGGTATTGAATATTTCGCAGATGACTTCACGATCGTCAAAATGATGCTTGACACCTTTAACTTCCTGATAATCTTCGTGGCCTTTACCCGCAATCAGGATGATATCCCCAGGTTTTGCCATCATGCATGCTGTCCTGATCGCCTCCTTGCGGTTGGTTATCGACAAGACATTCCTCACTTTGTCGGCAGGAACACCTTTCTGCATCTCCGAAATGATCACTTCAGGATCTTCCGAACGCGGGTTATCTGAAGTCAGGATCACCTTGTCACTGGCAGTTGCAGCCTCAAAAGCCATTTCAGGGCGTTTTGTTTTATCGCGGTCGCCACCTGCCCCAACAATGGTAAACACGGTTTCGTTGCCAGTCCTAACTCCGTTGATTGCCGAAAGGACATTCTTGATGGCATCTGGTGTATGGGCGTAATCGACAACAGCATAAATTCCCGTAACCGATTTAAAAGTTTCAAACCTTCCATCCACCGGCCTCAACAAACTGATGATCCGTAAAACTTCTTCACGGTCGGCACCCAAAGAAACCGCAGTTCCATAAACGGCAAGCAGGTTATAGGCATTGAAGTTCCCTACAAAATGGGTCCACACTTCGTATCCATCTATGTTGACCAACATCCCGTCGAAGTGGCTCTCGATCACCTTTACCTTAAAATTGGCCATCGTTTTTACCGCATAGGTCAGCTTCTTTGCTAAGGTATTCTGCAGCATGAATAACCCGTTCTTGTCGTCTATATTTGTGATGGCGAAAGCCTTGGGACTCAAATCATCAAAGAACTTTTTCTTGGCATCGCGGTATCCCGCAAAAGTTTTGTGGTAATCGAGGTGATCGTGGGTGAGGTTGGAAAACACGCCACCGTCAAACTCAATCCCTGAGATCCGGTTTTGTGCAATGGCATGTGAACTCACTTCCATAAAGCAATATTGGCATCCTGCCTCGACCATTTCGGCCATTAGCATCTGGATCTGAAGCGGATCGGGCGTGGTATGGGTTGCATGGACCTGTTTGTTGTCAACATAATTGCAAACCGTTGACAATAAGCCTGCCTTGAATCCGAGTTCTTTGAACAACCTGTATAGCAAAGTTGCCGTTGTGGTTTTTCCGTTTGTCCCTGTAATCCCTACAACCTTAAGTGCTTTGGAGGGGTTACCATAAAAATTTGAAGCCATATGACCCAATGCTTCAGAGGCATTTTCGGCTATTATCCATACAATATTCTGATCAGGATCTTCAGGAAGTTTTTCACAAAGCACAACCGTTGCCCCATTGGCAATTGCCGAAGGGATAAAATGGGATCCATCGATTGACGTACCTGGCAAAGCAGCAAACAGGAACCCGGGTTTCACGGCCCTTGAGTCGAGTGCCATTCCTTCAACCGTACAATTTTTGTCACCAGCGATGGCGATGTTCCCAATCCCGTTTAAAACTTCTGATAAAGTCTTCATAGTTAAAAGTTTAACCAAGTGTCAATACAATGCTTTGACCACGTTGTATTTTTGCCCCGGATTTTATTGATTGTGATTTAACCTTCCCACGTCCTTTTACAGATACCCTCAAACCATTGGTTTCGAGCAAATAGACTGCGTCGGTGGCACCCATCCCCTTCACATTGGGTACGATTCCTTTTTGGATTTCCCTGTTATTTAGCTCAAGCCCGTCTTCGTCGGGTTTTGCTTCGACCCAGTCGGATTTTGTAAAAGCAAATCCGTTCAGGATATCCAGCTCGTCCAAAACATTGGCGATGTCTTTTTTTCTTCCAGCTGCAATCCCAGGAATGTCATTGTCGATTTTGGTTTCGGGCAATTTAATTTCTTCATTAAGACCTAATTCATAGGCATATACATAATCGGATATTTTTCTGAATACAGGACCGGCAACCGAAGCGCCATAATAGTCTCCACCTTTTGGCGAATTGATCACCACGATACATGAATATTTTGGATGGTCGGCAGGAAAATACCCAGCAAAAGAGGACTGGTAAATTGTCTTCCCACCATGGCTATACCCCTCTTTATTGTTGGCTACCTGCGCCGTGCCAGTTTTTCCTGCAATTTTATAGGCTTTGGTTTCCAATGCCTTAGCGGTCCCATTGGTGACAACACCTTCCAACATGGCCCTGGCCTTACGGATTGTTTTTGCCGAGCAGATCGACCAGATGAGTTTCTTTGTACCGATCTTTTCGCGGAAAGTCCCATTTTCCGTGATCCCTTTAACGAGCCGGGGTTTCATCATTGTACCCCCGTTGGCAACTGCGTTATAAAATGTAAGTGTTTGAAGTGGTGTCAATTTTAATGCATAACCATAAGATAGGGATGCCAACGACACACCCGACCAGATTTTATCTCCTGGCCTGGTAATGTAAGGCATCGCTTCTCCCTGAATACCAATATCAAGCTTCTCAAGGATACCCAGTTTGGTGATGCGGTCAATAAAATCGCCCTCATCGTCCGAATAACTTTGTGTGATCAGTTTGGCCAGGCCAATATTTGACGACAATTCAAAAGCGTGTTTTGCCGTAATTTTACCATGGCCACCTTTCTCATGGTCACTATCGGTGATGATTTTGTCCTTGTATTTCCAGGATCCATTCCCGGTATCGACAATTGTTGAAGTATCTACCTTGCCATCTTCCAATGCTGCCATCAAAGAAACCAGTTTAAAGGTCGATCCTGGTTCGGAACAGCCGGCATTCCCAATTGCATAATTTTGATATCCACCGATCAATTGACCGGTATGATTCCTGCCAAAATTTGCAATTGCTTTAATATCACCGGTTTCCACTTCCATCAGGATTGCAGTGCCGTATTCGGCACTGTATTTCTCCATTTGAAGCTTTAATGAGTAGGTAACCTGGTCCTGCATTTTGATGTCAAGGGTGGTGATGACATTCTTGCCATCCTGGGGATCGTCCTTGCTGATGATGAACCATCGGCCCGACATATTTTGTTTCACGGCCATTCCATCCTCACCTTTTAGTTCTTTCTCGAACGATTGTTCAAGACCGAAGGCTCCGGCATTTCCCGAGGGACCTTCACCCGTTTTGGTAAGTTTTCCCAGAGTTCTGACTGCCAGGTTACCCGATGGGTAAACCCTTTCATTTTCCTGCTCTGTGATCAAACCCCCACTGTTCCTTCCTCTTCTGAGGATTGGGAATTTCTTGATGACCTGCAATTCCGCATAGGAGACTTTTCGGGGGGTAATCAGGAAATAATGTTTTTGTTGTGCAAAGGCCCTGTTGAGTTCTGCCCTGTAGGCAGATGCCGATTTGTCGCGCAGGAACCTTGAAAGGCAGAGCGCTAGCGAATCAACATCGTGATAAAAACTTTTGGCAAGACCGGGAGCCCCCAGGTCCATGTGAAGTTCATAATATGGGATTGAAGTAGCCAGGGGACTACCATCCGCAGCACAGATATCGCCCCGCCTTGCTTCGATTGCAAACTCCTTGATCTCAAGTTTTTGGGCTTCCTTGTCCCATCTTGGCATATGCTGGACAATCACCACGCGGACGAGGATATAGATGGTTGTTATAGCAATGAAGATATAAACACCCAAAAAACGAAACGATATGTCATTTCTAATATCCATAGTTACTCCTTGTCAACGTAGATTTTCCTTGGTGGCTCTTTCGATATCTCAAGGTCCAGTCCACTATTTTTAACACGTTCAAGAATCACCGAATGACGTCCAAGCCTCTGTACTTCAGCGGCAACTGCAATTGAATTTGAACGCAATTCGATCAGGCTATCCTCAAGTGCCGTCATTTCACGTATCACCTTTTCCGACTTGTATCTTACTGATATACTGGATAAAGCCATAATAAAGAACATCAGTAAAAGCATCCTGTTGCTCCTGAACCACTCACTGTCCATGAAGGTGCCATTGAGCAGGCTTTTAAATGAGAACTTTTTTTTTCGTTTGCTTTCCATCATTTTCTTTTTTCGGCGATCCTCAATTTTGCACTTCTTGCCCTGGGGTTTTTGGCTATCTCCTTTTCGTCGGGAATGATGATTTTCCGGTTCACCAACTCAAACGGCGAGTTGCTGTTGCCGAAAAAGTCCTGCTCCAATGCACCGTCAACCCTTCCCGAACGCATAAAATTTTTCACAAGCCTGTCTTCGAGCGAATGGTACGACAGCACAACCAATCTCCCACCTGGCTTTAAAAGATCTGTCGTGCTTTCGAGGAAATCGCTCAAAACGCCCATCTCATTGTTTACTTCGATCCGCAAAGCCTGAAAGACCATTGCGAGATATTTTTTTTCAATCTTTTCTGGTACACAAGATGAGATCACCTTTAAAAACTGGTTTGTCGATGTTATCTGGGCCTCTGCCCTGGCACCCGTAATGGTTGAAACGAGGTGCCGCCAGTTCTTCAATTCACCGTATTCACGAAAAATCTTCCACAACTGCATTTCGGGGTAAGTGTTGACAACCTTGGCAGCATCCAAATCCGATGATTGGTTCATGCGCATGTCAAGATTACCATCGAAACGGAACGAGAAGCCACGGTCGGGGACATCAAAATCGTGGGAGGAGACCCCCAAATCTGCAAGGATCCCGTCAACCTGGTCAATCTGGTAATAGCGCAAAAAATTGCGGAGGTATTTAAAATTGTGCCTTACAAATGTCAAACGATCATCAACAACCACATTTTCAGCAGCATCTATATCTTGGTCGAATGCAATCAACCGGCCACCTTCGAGTTTTTCAAGGATTTTTGCAGAATGTCCGCCCCCGCCATAGGTCACATCAACGTAAACACCGTTGGGCTGAATGTTCAGCCCTTCAATACTTTCCTCAAGTAAAACCGGTATATGGTATTCGTTCATGTGGTCAATGTTTTTATAACGTTATATTTTGATTCCGATCAACCGATCAGTTCGGAGTAGGTATTCTTGTAAGACTCATCATCAAGCAGCCAAGCCTTGTGAATGGAAGGATCCCACAACCTGATTTTTTTGCCCTGGCCCGTAAACAACGCCTCTTTTGTAATCCCCGCATATTCAAGCATTTCGTCGGGAATATTCAACCTACCGTTATCAGCCATGGGAACCTGGTGGATTTCTTCATAATATCTGTCGATGAACTTGCGATGGACAGGATCTTTCCTGTCGATCCTGCTTTCCAATTCTTTTGAATGTTCCTCCCACGAAGCCCGAGGATAGAGGTTCAGGCAACGGTTCTGTAAGTCTTTTTCGATCGCAAACACCGGCTCAACAGCATCACCAAGCTCCTTTTTGTAGGAGGCTGGTAAAACTACGCGGCCCTTACCGTCAACAGTTACAGGATATTTGCTCGAAAATATTGCCATCAGAAATTTACTACTCAATCGAATGTAAAAATATACAATTTTCCACTTCGTGACATTATATGCCCTTTTATTCCACAAATAAACTTAAACACAATATCAACACTTTTTATTAACAATTGTTAATAAAATTGAATTAATATGTTATTTATTTGATTTACAGATAATTTGCAGGTAAATCAACAGAAAGTTTTAATTGATTTGGGAATATTTCCAATACGCAACCAATCCTGAAAAAAATATTTTACTTTCAAACAGTTATTAATTTTCGCGGATATGGAAAACGAAAAAAATGTCTCTCTTATCAAAGAGATTGATTTAAAGGAACTTGTCATTGAAAAGAACCCAAAACTTGCAAGAAGGATACCCAGATTAGTTTATGGCCTTTTGAACAGGTTACTTCATATCAGGGAGGTTAACGAGATTATCCGAAAGTACGGCCATCTTAAAGGGGTTCCGTTTATTGAGGCAGTATTGCACCACTTTGATGTGAAGGTGGAGCATTTCGGAGAGGAAAATTTCCCTGCTTCAGGAAGGTTTATCTTCGCGTCGAACCATCCTTTGGGTGGTTTCGATGGGTTGATGCTGATCAAAGTGGTGAGCGACCGTATGGGAAAATCCTTGTTCCTGGTGCGCGATGAGCTTACGAAAATTCCTACGCTTACCGAATTGTTTATCCCGATCAATAAATTTGGGGACCAACGCCGCTCTGCAGGCGTGATCAATGAGGCCTATCACTCAGAAAGCCAAATCCTTATTTTTCCATCGGGGTTGGCTTCACGAAAAATTAAGGGGAAGATCGTCGATCTGGCATGGCAGAAGCATTTTATCCAGAAATCGGTGGAACACCACAGGGATGTTGTTCCGGTTTTTATCAGCGGTCGCAATTCCAGGTTTTTTTACTGGCTTGCCAATTTCAGAAAGATGATCGGCATAAAGCTGAATATCGAGATGTTCCTTTTGCCGGATGAACTGTTCAAAAACAAGGGGAAGACCTTTGTGATCAATTTTGGGAAACAAATACCTTGGGATAGTTTTGATCGGAGCAGGTCACAGACGGAATGGGCAGAGAGTGTAAAGAGCATCGTTTATCAGATTTCGGATCAGTCGAAGAAATGATTCCTGATCCTTTAAGAAGGAAATTTCTCAAAGTCATTTCAACTTTTCAAGGATAGTCTGGTGCGGCTTGCAACTGGCGGCTGGCAGCTTCCATACTTAAATTGAATTCATTCCCTAAGAGCCGATGATTTCTTATACTGCTGATATTGAAAATCCTAATTGATTTTTGATACACTGTTTGAATACCCAATTCTTTATCCGACGACAGCCAGCTGCCAATTGCCAGCAGCCAATATTCACCAAATAGACAGCCAGTCGCCAGCCGCCAGCGGCCAGTTGCCTTTCCATAAATAAATTTCCACCCCAAACAGCATAGAGATTAAAAAATGTTATTTTTGAAGCAACAATTCAAGAGTTTGAAAAATGAAGGAAATTATTCCTCCCGTGGCAAGGGAGCTACTAGAAGCAGAACTGACTGCTGGCAAATTCCAACGGAAAACAAACAAAGCCGATAACGAGATCTATATCCTCTCCCACCACGATTCTCCCAATCTCATGCTTGAAATCGGGCGGTTACGTGAGCTGACTTTTCGCTCTGCTGGTGGTGGTATTGGAGAAGAAATAGATATCGACAAATATGATACTTCTGAAGAAAATTATTACAATCAATTGATTGTATGGGATCCAAGTCGCCGTGAAATTTTGGGAGGTTACCGGTATATCCATTGTGCGGGTATCCCACGCGATGAGACCGGCGAAGTTCCTTTGGCCACCTCACATCTTTTCCATTTTTCAGACCAGTTTATCGATGATTACCTTCCCTATGTTATTGAGCTTGGACGATCGTTTGTTCAACCCGATTACCAGTCAAGTAAGGCAGGTGCCAAAGCGCTTTTCGCGCTCGACAACCTGTGGGACGGACTTGGCGCACTTGTGATCGATCATCCCGATATCAAATATTTCTTTGGGAAAGTGACTATGTACACACAGTACAACCAGCATGCCCGCAACCTGATCCTCTATTTTTTTGAAAAATACTTTCCAGATCCCGACAAGTTGGTGAGGCCAAAAAAACCAATGCCCTATTCTGCCGATTTTGCCCACCTCGAAGAGCTGTTTTCAGGAAAAGGTTACGACGAAGCCTATAAGATACTCTCCGCCGAGGTCCGGAGCTTTGGTGAGAACATTCCTCCGTTAATCAATGCCTATATGAGCCTCACACCTACGATGAAAACGTTTGGGACAGTGATCAGCGATGAATTCGGGGATGTGGAAGAGACGGGGATCCTTCTCAGCATTGATGATATGTACGATACCAAAATCGACAGGCATATCTCGACTTATCTTGAAGAACTTGCTGATAAACAGGATAATCCAAAGGTAAGATTTCAATAACAGGGAGGGTTGGTTGATTCAGGGAGAATGTAGGTTATTGGGGTTTTGAGATGCAGAAGAACTGCGGCTGGCAACTGATGACTGGCAATTGGCAACTGGACTATATTGAAACAACGAAATTCATTCCGTCGATTACGGGTGCAAATGTGTTAAATCCCCATTATCCAACCACATTCTTAATTTTATTTCCTCCTCCGTTTTCCTCCGCATTTCAACATCCGGTTTCAGTGTTTTTAAAACATTGGTTTTATAACTACGGGTAAAATCGAAAATCCGTTTGGGATAATAAATAAACACCTCCCAATTGTTTTTCAGGTTATGACGGTACTTCATTTTCGATGGCGATATAAGAATATATTTCAAGACGAATACCAGTTTTTGTAAATGGCTGATCTGATTTAAGGTGGCAATAGGACCATTTAAATTTACATCACGGAAATACAGAATTCTATTCAGTGCTGCTTCTTTTATCTCCTGGCTAAGTTCAATATTAAGGGACTTAAAAAATTGATCGGGGATGTTTGCCCCTACTGTATTTTTCGCCAGCCATCCGACCAATGCAAACCGATGGACAAAATTGGTCTCTACTATTTTATTTGCTATCACCTCCCAATTAATATCCTTTTGGTATTTTTTTGTAATTACCAAGATATCCATTAAGTTTTTTAAAGAAGGTAGTAATCCATCATTTAAACCAATATGGAGCATGATTTGAAACACGAGTGCAGTGGGCTTGAATACAAGGGCAATGCCTTTCCCAAATTGCTTACCTTCGGTTTCACCGATCAGCCATGCCATTGTTTTCTTTGTCCCTGAAGTTTGAAACATTGGTTGAAGTAATGTCCAATGAAGTTCTATGCTTTTTTTACCTTTTTTGGTAAACGGAGGCAAATGCCGGTTGTATTTTTTTAAATTTTCTATCGTAAAGTAGTCGCTGCTATAACCAGCCTCAACCAATAACCCTAAAACTTTGAGTATATCTTCCTCTTTAACCATAATATCGATATCTCCCATGGGCCTTAACGAAGGAGAAGGGTAAACATGAAAAGCCAGGTGCGACCCTTTCAGGAATATGAATGATATCCCATTTGTTTCGAATAGAATGGAAAGCTCGTCCAATTCATGCAGGTGTTTAAGGTTGCCAACTGAGTAATGCATCAATTGAATCCTGATTTTTCGTTGCCAATCTACGGGAATAACATCTTCAGATTTTTTTTGTTTGATCGCGTAATAAAGGTAGCCTACAATACCCTGTTGCTGTGCCAATTCGAACGAGTTATTCCAGGCTTCCGGGGTAAGAACAGGAATTATCGGGTTTTCGCTGTCCAATATGCGGGAGATGTATTGCAGGTTTTCTTTCCCCGCGTCCGTGAACACTTTGTTGGAAAGCAGTAGTGACTTTTCGTCAACAAAAATCCGCCATGGACGAAATATAATCCAACGTTTCCAGCGGACATCGTACCTGCCAGCAAGAATTTTCCCAATAAACAAATGGGCATGACCATTCTGATATTTGTTTATTTTAGGTTTATATCTCTTGGGCAATAATTTGATAAATAACCCTGAACCGGATATCAAATGATACACAAAAGATAACAACCTACGGAAAAATTTAAAAAATATTTTTCTGATTTGAAGATATCGATGCAACAATTGCCCGATTTTGCCCCCGCTCACCCTATAATGTTTTTCGCCCCGGTAGGCCGCAACAACTTTACCCTGAATATCCTTTTGAACAATGGGCTCGTCATCTGTAAGATTGTTGTCGCCACGTGTCGTGAAGCCAAACCTGGTATGTTTAACAATCCGATGCACAATGGTTTTCTGGTTTCCATCGATAAACACAACAACATCGCCGATATGATAAGAATCAGCAGGTTCTATTTCCAAAATCATAGGTTCGCACAAGGTTGGGTCCATGCTATTGCCCACCATGGAATAGATCTTCTCCTGCCTCATGCTAAATTAGTCTTGTTGCCGGGAATAAACCCTCTTCCTCAGCCTTTTCACAAAACCAGAATGGGGCGGTCAAATCCTGACTCCGGTAATAGTTTTGGGCCACGCATGAGCCAAAGCATTTTGATTTCAACAGGCACCGCGAACAAATTCCTTTCATTTTCAAAGGGATATCCTCCCTGATTTTCAAAAGAACAGGATGTTCGTTCCAAATTGTTTCAAGTGGATCTTTACCTGCTTCACCAAAGACCAACTCGGGAATTTGCTCACCTATCCCGCAAAGCGCATATTTCCCGGTCGCCAAAACACCCAAAATATTTTTGATGCCACAAGCTCCCCAATTTTTACTGAGCTTGCTCAAAGGCCTGAAAGCTACAGGATAGTCGAAATACAAATGGAGTTCAGTGGTCTTCTGCAGTTCAAATTCAACCCTTTTTCCAATTTTGATCAACTCCTTCAGGCTCAGTGTTTCATCCTGGCCATGAAGCACCTCTCCCCGCGCAGTAGGTTGGATGATGTTGAATTTTATAGATTTTGCGCCAAGTCGTTCACCATAACCGATTATTTTGGATAGTTCGGCAACATTGTGGCGCATCAGCGAGAAAATAATCTGTGGGCGTAAACCTGCCTCGGCCAGATAGCCAACAGCATTACATGCAGCGACAAAAGATCCTTTAACGCCCCGAACCCATTCGTGGGTTTCGGCAGTGGCACCATCCATACTGACCGATATCGATACCTTTTCGTGACCGGCAATTTTGGCAACAAGTTCTTTTGTACAAAGCATCCCATTGGTTTCGATGTTGAGGCGAAGGTTTTTCTCTTTAATGAGATCCAAAATTGTCTCAATTTCAGGATGTAACAGTGGTTCGCCTCCTGTTAGTTTAACTGCCTCTAAACCCAAAGGCAGCGCTTCTTTCAGAATTTTCCGCAAAAGGGAAAGATCAAGAACCGGATATTTAATGCCCAAGGCATCATATTTTGGAGCCAGCCAGCAATGGCGGCAAGACAGGTTGCAACCTTCGGTGAGGTAGAGGTATAACTGTGTCAATGAAGCCATTTGATCAATTGATTCACGTTTTAGAAAATATTTGAACAGACCTGATTATTCCTTGGGAAAACTATTTAATTCAAACCTATGCATTGGCACATAAAAACAAAAGAACCCTATGATAACGTCAAATAGATATTTTTTTGATTTTCAATCGAATAAATGAATTTATGCGTTTGAAATAAGCCAATAATAACTAAAAATTTCCACCATTATAACAGGAAGTTAAATCACTGGACCCACTGACACAACCAGGTGGAGTGCCCATTGCCTCTCCAATGCCATTCAAATCAACCAATTTGGGAATTTGATATACTTTGTCTACTGTTTGTTCAGAAAGAATCCTGTTGTCCTTGTTTTCCATAATACGATGATTTAATTTAATATAATACAAACAAAAATATTTTTCAAATTGGTAAGATATATGCCAATTTTAACTAAATCTCTGCACTCCCACCTGTTCCACACGCAAAAGCACCTGATCCAGGATTACAATTATATGGAGCGCACTAAGCCCCATCAATGGTGTTAAGATCAACCAGTTCAGGAATTTGATATTCTTTGCCATCTTTTTGATCAGAAGAAACCAAGTTGTCGTGGTTTTCCATAATTCATTGTTATAATTTGAAGTAAAGTAAACTGACCTTACAGAAACACAAATTACTTAATCATAATGCAAAACCAGTTATACATTTAGAATCAGCACTTGATCCACTGGTACAGATTAATTCTCCCAATGCCGCACCAATACTGTTCAGATCCACCAATTCGGGAATTTGATATTCTTTGTCCACTGTTTCGTCACAAAGAATCATGTTGTTGTTTTTCATAATACGAGGTTATAATTTGAACCAAATATAGTTAAAAAAAAATCAAATGAAGATTTTTTACAAACTTTTTTCAATCAGTTCATAAAAATTGCCTGTAAGTGATAAATTTAATCTATTACAAGGCAGTTGTTTGCTCATAAAAATTGCATTTTCAAACCAATGCATCCTGATTTTTCGGCTATCCATTTGATCCGGATCGTTTCCAATGGCAAACCAATCTTTTGGTTTTCTTATGGGCTTTTCTTCTTCCGGTCTTTTGGTATTTATTTTGTCTTTGTTTATTTCGTTTCGTGCCAGCATACGAGATGCCTGTTCAAAAGCCGCAACGCAGCACGATACCTTTTCTCCGGGTGTTAAAAAAGAAATCGTATCGGTTTCGGATTGCGACAAATAGAAGATCGACCCAAGTGGTACTACATCGTCGAATTTCCAGGATCCACCTTCGCCGCCCCAATAGAAACGGCTCCAGGTAGGATACGGATGTGCCCAAAAGTTGCCTTCTTTGTCTTTTACGACCAAGGTCGTGTCGTCGCAATGGGAAATGAATGGAGATGGCAGCCGGCCACTGGCAGTGCTTTTACCTGTACCACCTGGGGCAGCCATCAAAAAACCTTTGCCATCGAGCTCGCCCAGGGCGGCATGAATCAATCCCCCACCCGAGAGCATCGCAACAGTTCCCAACAGGTTTGCAAACATCATCAACATGCAGGCATAATCATCGGGATCTTCGATCATGAAATTATAGGGTATTTCGATGTTTTGTTCACGGATCAACTCGAAATGATGGCGGGTCAAGTTATAATAATTAACGCTATCTGGTTGATGTTTAAACGTAATAGTGTATCTTACAGCAAGATCCGATTTCGGATACTCACCCAGTGAAAATATTTTCCGGTAATCGTTCAAAACGTGCAATACCTGATCGTCGCCCTGAAACAGGACTTCAACACTGTTCTTTAATCGAAACGATATCTTATGCAACAATGGTTGTGTCATATTTTTTTTGAAATTGAATCCCACAATTCTTTACAATGCAGGTTATAGTCTTGGGCAATCAAATCGTGACCCACCATTTTCAGCGCGTCCACCTGATAGATTGCCTTGTTTGAATGAACTCTATCCGCTAACAGTTCTGTTTCAGAAATACCTGCAAAGTCTGCAATGGTACCAAGTTTTTTAGAAATCTCATTGGTTCGGATATAACAATACCTTTCGGGAGACAGTTTTTCGGTTTGGCTTAAAATCGCGCGATAACCATTCGCCCAGCTTTTAAACATGACTTCGATGTATTCATCAATGTGCAGAAGGAATTTATCCCTCGAAACTTGGTCGCCACGGGGCAGATCGAATGGAAAACCATTGTCGAGCTGGCCCGATTGCATTGCTTCCTTAGTAATGTCCATAAAATGATTGATCTGAGATTTGACCCATGATTGAGGATCCCGGATCAGGCAGATAAATTTGGCATCGGCAAACTCCTCCGATAAAATGTCGATATAATACCGGTTAAAGTATGCAGAATCCATTTCCAGTAATGCTGCGGCATCCCTTAAAATCAAAAAATTACGGAATTCATGCCTGCTTATTGCCTGTTCCTTAAGTTGGATGTATTTTTGATTGGTATCCCATTGCCAGAACTCATGGCCTGAACGGAATTTTCCAAATAAGGCAGAAAGCGAAACCGTCCCCGTTTTGGGCAGTCCAAGTGCATACAATCTAAAACGACGTTGTGCACCATTGAGCTTTAAAAAATTGAAATAGTCGATGGCATTTTTAAAAGTAAACGCTTTTGCTATCGCAGCAAGATCTGCATTTGGGATACGGATAACATCTGTATCCTCGAATTCTTTTAGCACATCGTTCTTTATTCCGGATTTTTCCGAAACTGCTTCTAAACTTAAGCCGTCCCTGAGCCGAAGGTACCAAATGTATTTACCGATCATAGGGCCGAAGATTGTTGTAAGAAGTTCCGATAACAAGCATCCGGGCTAGGGTGGTTTACCTTTTGCGTAAGGTTATATGCCAGTCCCGGGCAATTGCCGGTACAATAATCTGTAAAATCACAATTATTACAAAACTCAATGCCTGCAAGTTCAATTTTTTCCCGCTGTCGAAGTTGGTTAAGTTCCGCGCTATTTTGCCATATGTCGATGATTTTATCTTTATTGATAAAACCTAAGTTGATATTTGGGAGCATGGTGCAAGGTGAAATTCCACCATCACAATGTATAGAAAGCTTGTTGTTATAACAGCCACAGGCCATTAAATGGCCTCCTTTTGCGAAAGCCGGTGCGTTTTCATCAAAAGCCCTTTGCATTTTCGCAAAATATTTTGCTTCGGCAAGGGGGCCAGCAGCAGCAGTGATCCTACCGTTGTATTTTTGATTGAGGTCAACCAGTATGTTCATCGCCTTTATCCGGTCGGCATGGGTCAGCATGATTTCGTCAGCATTTTTACGGCAATTGCCCAAATAACCCGCCGAATTGGTGCTAAACGATTTAAGGCCAAGGTCTTCAAGCAATAATTTGGCCGCATTCCCCAGATCATCCACATTAAAATGATGAATTGTATATCTTACAGGTGTATTTATGCCATATTTTTTTAAAATCTCCAGTCCCCTTATCGCCCCGGCAAATGAACCTTTTCCCCTGCCTACATCATGAATCTCTGCGCAGGAACCATCCAACGATATCTGAACAGAATCGCATCTGCCAGTTTTTTTGATATAAGCCGCGATATCATCAGTGATTAACCCGCCATTCGACAAAAATGCGAACCTCATCCTGTTTTTAACGATCGAATCGATCAATTCTTTTAAATCGTTCCGAAAGAATGGTTCCCCACCCGCCAAAGTGACTTTCATAACACCAATGGAACCCAATTCGTCGAAAAACCTGGTCCACTCCTGGGTCGTGAGGTCGATGTAGTCGAGGTTCTCATTTTCGAAGAAATAGCAATACTTGCACCTTAGGTTGCATTTTGCCGTCAATTCGATATCCAATTCACGGGGCATACGCATGATTCTCTTCCCGGACATATTACAGGGTTGAGCTAATTCCTATTAATCCCCGCTTTGCAAGCTTTTCAATAAATTCAAAAATTTCTGTCTCCACACTTTCAGAAACATTGCGGTATTCCTGTTTAATCTCTCCAACAATTTCACCGATACTTTTTGAGCCATCCAACCTTTTCCAGATGTCCACGCCAATTGGATTTGCGCCCACTGCCTCGGCATTATCCGGATTGTACAATACGGCCCAATCATCAAATTCCTCCCGCAATACAATCACCGGATTACGCGTATAAATTTCATTCATAATTTTGTCAGTTTTAAATCTTTTCAAGACAAAAATAATTAAAAAATAATTCATGAAGAAGATGCTATGCAATTGCAGCTTGAAAGGTTTTGCAGTCACTTCTTTTTCGCACCACTGGAAACTCCTAGCCTGAATAATCAAATTTTGGAATGCGCCACAAAGTTTTTAAATTGCATGATGATTTCTATCAAACTTGCAAGCAGCCAATCACTTAGAACCTGTCATTGCGCAGAGTGCGACATCAAGTCCAAATTTGAAAGATGAACATTTGCACTCCAAAGCAATCCCATACTAAGAAGCACTATCCCAAAAACAATGTTCTGGACGGTGCTTCAATCATGAGATTGCTTCACCAAACAGGCTGAACCTGCTAACGACTTAGTATACTGACGTTTGGTTCGCAATGACCGTTCCAGGAGGAAGATCGTCCTAATAAAAATTGTACCCATCATTTTGTTTTACTCCATCCAGTTCCGCATGAAGAAAGATTTGCACTTTTCTGGACCTTCGATCGCGGACGGCTTTCGTGTTGTCATTTTCCCCAGCGAAGTGACAGAAGAAGGATTTCGAAATACCTATAAGATATTGAAATTAAACAGACGTATTCTTATCATCGTTACAAACGACGAACCATCAACCCCTCGTTACAAACGAGGGGGATTGTTGGAAACCCAGATGAACCTTTAGCACAATCAATACTAAAGGAGTGGAATATTGGTAGAAAAACCCACCACCAACACTTAGGTGCAATCAGCAGGTTGTGTATAGGATGAATGATCAATGCGCTGCACAAACAAGGCAAAGAGACGATTAATGAACCAGGACACGATCTTCAATAGCCCCATTCCTCAATAATGTGTTTCTGTTAATCGTTAATTTTTGTCCGTGCTTTCTTTTGTATAAAATTGTCAGAACAATTGCAAGTGCTATTGTCAATCCCCTGAATATGTTAGAGTTGATGTTACCCAATGCGTTGTCGCTAACATTGAATAAATTCCATGATAAGTTCATGAATGTATGCAGAAAAATAGGGACCCATAAATTATAGTCCCATTCAACGAAAAGCCATGCAAAAAATATTGCGCCCATGAATGTTGTCAAAAAAATACCTGTCATCGTTGAAAAGTCCTGACTTTGATATAGGTGCGCCGATGCAAATACCAACGCTCCAACAATGATTGACGGTATAAATCCAAGTTTTGTGGTCCTGAAAATTTGGCCAAATAAGAATCCCCTGAAATAAAGTTCCTCAAAAAGCCCGGCGAAAATAGTACCTGCAATCAGGTTCGGGATTGTTATATTAGAATTGAAAGGATAAAAAATAAATCCACCTATAAACATTGGAACAACGAATATTAAAGCAAGAATAAGTCCAGACAAAATGCTTTTGGATAGTCCAAGATGATCAAATATTTTAGAACTGTTATGAATAAAGTATGTTCCCAAAAATATCGGAACGCCCATGATGACATAGGTAATAAAATAACTTAAAAGCCTGTAATTGAATAGTCTGTCGATAACTTGCATTATTTCCTTAAAATATTCCATTGCCATATAATACACCAAAAAGCAAATTAACGTAATGATTGTATTTCGTATAGTCTTATTCATTGTTCAATATTTTATTGTATTATTTGTTTCCTGTTATATAACATGTACCCTTCTCTGCCTCAACCGAAAAAGGGTAACTTCAGCTCCCCTATTCCCTTATATTGATATGATTTTCAACCCTAAATAACTCAATGTACATTTTCAAGGCCATCTTCTCAAATACCGATGCCTTCCTGAGAAATCTGCAAATCTTCAAATTCTTAATTCCTTAATTCCTTAATTCTTTAATTATTTAATTATTAATTCAATAAGCCCTCCCCTTTATCCCTTCGATGTAATTGATAAAAGAGGTATTCACAACCTTATTCCCTCCCGGGGTTGGATAATCTCCGGTAAAATACCAATCGCCCAGATCGTTGGGACAGGCTTTGTGAAGATTTTCCACAGTCTGGAAAACAATTTCGACTTCGGCTTTGCAGTCATCGGGTTTCAGTAAAGTTGCTATTTTAGCTGAAATCTGCTCATCGGTAAACGGGCGGTAAATCTCTTTCACATAATTGACGATCTCCTCTTTGGGCAAACGCTGCTGTTCTTTGCATTTGCGATATACCTCATCGATTACCTTTGTTTTACCACTTTCCCGAAGCAAGACAATGGCAGCTTCAAAAGCCACAAATTTCCCGAGAATCGCCATGTCAATCCCATAACAATCGGGATAACGGATCTGCGGCGCCGAAGAAACGATAATGATCTTTTTAGGCTTCAGCCGGTCAAGTATTTTTAATATACTCTGCTTCAATGTAGTACCACGAACTATTGAATCATCGATCACAACAAGGGTATCTTTCCCATTTTCAACGATCCCGTAAGTCACATCATAAACATGGCCCACTAGGTCGTCGCGGCTGGAATCATCGGCAATAAAAGTGCGCATTTTAACATCCTTTACGGCGATCTTCTCCATTCGTGGCTGGACGGAGATGATCTCTTCAATGTCGTTATCTGTAATGGTTGAACCCAATGCCTTGATTTTCTCTTTTTTCCAGGCAATCAGGTGGCCCCTGATCCCTTCCATCATACCCAGAAAGGCTGTTTCGGCAGTGTTCGGAATATAGGAAAAAACCGTATTTTTTAAATCGTTGTCAATTTTTTCGAGGAGGATAGGGGCAAGCAGCACCCCAAGTTTCTTGCGTTCGAGGTAAATGTCGCGGTCGGACCCACGTGAAAAATAGATGCGTTCAAACGAACATGACTTCCGGGTTTGGGGGATCCTCACCATTTCCTGTTTTACAGTGCCATCAACCTTGACGATCAGCGCATTGCCGGGATCCACTTCCTTGACCTGGTTCCAGTTAACATTCATAACTGTTTGTATAACAGGCCTTTCAGATGCAACTACGACAATTTCATCATCGGCATAATAAAAAGCTGGGCGTATTCCCCAAGGGTCTCGCACAACAAAAGCATCGCCATGGCCGATGATCCCACCAATCGTATAGCCGCCATCCCAATCTCGGCTGGCCCGCTCAAGTATTTTCCGGACATCCAGTTTTTGCTCGATCAGACCCGAAATCTCTTTGTTCTTGTATCCTTCATTTTTGTATTGCCTGAACAGAATTTCATTCTCCTCGTCAATAAAATGGCCAACTTTTTCAAGAATAGTAACAGTATCCGTATAACCTTTTGGATGCTGACCCAAACCTACAAGGAGGTTAAATAACTCGTCAACATTGGTAAGGTTAAAATTTCCCGCAAGGACCAGGCTCCGTGAGCGCCAGTTGTTTTGCCGCATCACAGGATGGGTATATTCAACGCTGTTGCGGCCAAAGGTGCCGTATCTTAAATGGCCAAGATAGACTTCACCAGCAAAAGGGAGGTGTTCCTTGGCCCAAACCGGATCGTGGTAACTTTTTGGAAATTCAGTTGCTGCGTGGTTAAACTCCTTGTAAATCTTACCGAAAACATCCTTTATCGGATTTGGATCAACAGAACGGTGGCGGAAAATATACTCCTGTCCGGGCTTTGAATTGATTTTGACCCCAACTGCCCCGGCACCATCCTGACCACGGTTGTGCTGCTTTTCCATCAAAAGGTAGAGCTTATTCACACCATATTGCCAGGTTCCATATTTTAAGCGATAGTATTCAAGCGGTTTTAAAAGTCTGATCAGGGCAATTCCACATTCATGTTTAATTTGTTCGCTCATCCTTAAATTGTCCTGATTAATTGATTATTGTATTGTTAACAAGTTCCGGGAAAGCTATTTCGTCGGCAACTATAAAAGCATTCGGAAATTGATAAGTCAGTGATTTTCCCAATTTTAAAGCTTCGCTTTTTGTCCTGAAATCCCCTACCCTTACTATAAAATCGGGCGATTTGAACAATAAGTAAGCTTTGACCCCAGGATTTGAAGCAAGAAAATCGGTTTTGATTTTTGTAGCCTGGGCATGGGCTTTTTCACCGGAACCAAAATAGATCTGGAGCCTGTAACCACTGAGTGTTCCATTTTTCCTCCCTTGTTCTACCTGCTGCTTCAGCAGTTCGCTGATTTTCGGATCACATTGAACCGGTAACTTTTCCCAAATCATTAAAGAATCCCCATTGGTTGTTTCAACAGTCAGTACTGATCTTACGTGTGTTGCAGAAAATGACGAAAGAATTGCCAGTACAAAAAGCAGGATGGTAGCAGATTTCATATTCCTGTATTATTTTTGATCTGCAAATATAAGGATTTTCGATAGGTGTGAAAACAAAGGTTTCTATGAAGGGTTAATTGATTATTAACATTCCATTTTTTATTATCTTAGCACCCACAAACGAAACTATTGATTATGGAAAACCAGGAAAAGTCAAGTCGCCGCAAATTTATTGCCGTTGCCACTTTGGGTGCCGCCGGTGTAGTCGCTGCCTGTTCGGGTACAGATTCCCAAACCAATGAAACAAAACTCCCGCCATTGCCTTTTAAAGCTCCGGATGGCAAAGTACTCAAGGCCGGACTGATAGGCTGTGGGGGCCGTGGGACAGGTGCTGCCATGAATTTTATTGATGCCGGGCCAAATCTCCAGATCGTTGCTTTGGGGGATGTTTTTCAGGATAAACTGAGCACTTGTCGCGAAGTTTTAAAAGCGAAACGTGGAATAGAAGTGGCTGATGAGAAATGCTTTATTGGTTTTGATGCCTACCAGAAAGTGATTGATTCTGGCGTTGACCTAGTATTGCTTTGTACCCCACCACATTTCCGACCAGCACATGTTGAAGCCGCAGTTAATGCCAGCAAACATATTTTCATGGAGAAACCCATTGCTACCGACCCTGTTGGGGCACGTTCGGTCAGGATTTCTGCAAAAAAAGCCGAACAAATGGGATTGTGCATGGTTAGCGGGACCATCCGCCGCGTGCAGAAAGATTACATGGAAACCCATCGGCGGGTGCTCAATGGCGAAATTGGCGAAATCGTCAGTGCGCATATTATTCGCAACGGGGGTTCCCTATGGTACCGCCAACGGAAACCTGAATGGACCGATATGGAATATATGCTCCGCAACTGGGTCAATTTCTGCTGGCTTTCTGGGGACCATATTGTCGAGCAGTTTATCCATGAAGTGGATGTGATGAACTGGTACGTTGGCAAAAATCCAATCAAAGCCAGTGGATGGGGTGGACGTCAACGCAGGGTTACAGGTGACCAGTACGACTTTTTTAGCATTGAATATCAGTACGATAATGGGATGCGCACCCACTGTGCCGCCAGGCAGATCAACGGTTGCAGCAACCTGAAAAAAGAGATCATCATCGGAACCAAAGGAATTGCCCATGCCGATGGCACACTGTTCGACCTCAAAGGGAACGTGACCTGGAAATATCCATTCCCCAAAGAAGGCGATACCGATGAAACATGGAAAATCAACGACCCTTATATTCAGGAACATGTGAACCTGGTTTCCGCGATACGTTCAGGGAAAGTAATCAACGATGCTGAAGCACAAATTAATTCAACATTGATTACAATGATGGGGCGCATTTCAGCCTATACCGGGAAAGATGTGACCTGGGATGAAATGCTCAATTCCGATCTGCACCTCGGCCCCAAAACCTATGCATTCGGCCCAGTGGTTCCCGCTATTCCTGAAGTAATCCCGGTAATTGGAACCGAAACAAAACCAGCATAAATATAAGTACATATAATTCAATAATATACAATTATTATGAACAGACGTCAATTTGCAAAAAATACGGTAATGGCCACAGCACTGACTGCCACCTTACCTATCTCCGGTTTTTCTGAGGGACTTCCCAAGGCAAAACGGACCATCAAAAAAGGGATCATGTGGGGCTGTATCGGTTACGGTACAACCATCCTTGAGAAATTTCAGAATGCAAAGGCTGCAGGTTTCGATGGGGTTGAGCCGATGAGCCACCTCAACCGCGACGAGGTTCTGGCTGCAGCGAAAGCGACCGGGCTTAAAATTCCAAGTGTTTGCGGTACACACCACTGGAAATATCTTCTGAATGATCCTGATCCTGCAATCCGTCAACAAGGGGTTGATGCCCTCAAGGTATCCATCGAGGATGCAAGGATTTATGGTGCCGACACTGTTTTATTGGTACCAGGGCGGGTTAGCGAAACCAACACATATGACGATTGCTGGAAGCTTTCAATGGAAGGGATCAAGCAGGCTTTGCCTCTTGCAGAACAAAGCAAAATCAAAATTGCCGTCGAAAATGTCTGGAACAATTTCCTTCTCAGCCCACTCGAAGCAGCTTATTACATCGACCAGTTTAATAGTCCTTTTGTAAAATCGTACTTCGATTGTGGCAACATCCTTGTATATGGTTGGCCCGAACAATGGATCAAAATCTTGGGCAACCGTTTGGCAAAAGTGCACATCAAGGAATTCGATACAAAAATTGCAGGCACCAAAGGCAAAGGCGCCGGATTTGGGGTCAAACTTCAGGAAGGAAGCGTAAACTGGAAAGCTGTGATGAAATCAATGGACGACATCGGGTATGGTGACTGGACTACGATTGAACAACCTGGAGGCGATACACCCGAAGGTTTAAAAGACCTTTGCCTAAGGTTGAATAATATAATTAACTTGTAATTTGCTGTATATAAGTTAATTAATTCGTTTGGAAATAAAACGTTGTGGGCAGGACTTCAACAACCCTGCCCACTTTTTTGTTATAAACAGAAAGTTGCCTAACATTGGCCTCTTTTTATCGGATTTTGTTGATAATAAATTATGGATTGATGCAAGGGAAAAAACTATATATCGAGACTTACGGATGCCAGATGAATGTGGCTGACAGTGAAGTCGTTGCAGCTGTTATGGGCGAACGTGGCTACACCATGACCGATCATTACACCGAGGCGGACACAATTTTGATCAATACCTGTTCGATCAGGGATAACGCGGAACAACGGATCTGGGGACGTCTCGACCTGTTCAAAAGCATCAAAAAGAAACGTCCCGGTTTGATGGTGGGTTTGATTGGTTGCATGGCCGAACGTCTTGGGGACGAGCTGGTCGGGAAAAAATCGGTCGATCTGATCGCCGGACCCGACGCCTATCGTGACCTCCCATTTCTTTTGGATAAAGCCCGTCTGGGCGAAAAAGCAATCAACGTGGAACTTACCGTTAATGAAACATATGACTCTATCATCCCAAAAAGGATTGGGGCACAGCATATTTCAGGATTCGTATCCATTACAAGGGGATGCAATAATTTTTGCACCTATTGCATAGTGCCATATACGCGTGGCCGTGAAAGGAGCCGCGACCCAAAAGACCTGGTGAATGAAGTAAACGACCTGATTAAATCGGGTTATAAAGAGGTGACCCTTCTTGGCCAAAATGTAAACTCTTACAAATGGCATCCCGAAGGGGAACGCAAACCAGTACGTTTTCCCGATTTGCTGGAAATGGTGGCTGCTATTTCGCCATCCTTACGGGTCAGGTTTACGACATCCCATCCTAAAGATTTGTCGGAAAAGCTATTGCGAACGATGGCCAAATACCCCAATATATGCCGCCACATTCATTTGCCGGTTCAATCGGGAAGCAACGAGATCCTGAAAAAGATGAATCGAAAGTACAACCGCGAATGGTATCTCGACAGGATCAAGTCTATCCGGGAGATTATCCCAACATGCGGCATTACGAGCGATGTATTTTGTGGTTTTTGTACCGAAACGGAGGAAGATCACCTTCAGACTTTGTCGTTAATGGAACAAGCTCAATTCGATACCTCCTTTATGTTTAAATTCTCAATGCGCCCCGGGACTTATGCTTTCGACCATTTTGAAGATGATGTCCTTGAGGAGACGAAATCGCGGCGGCTCGAAGAGATCATCGCATTGCAGAGCCGGTTATCTGTCGAAAGCAACAAGCGGGATATCGGAAAAACCTTTGAAGTTTTGGCAGAAGGGGTCTCCAAGAAAAAGAAAACCGAGTTCTTCGGAAGGAGTTCCCAGAATAAACTGGTTGTATTCCCAAATAAAGACCTTCAGTTTGGCGATTATGTGAAAGTGATCATCCGTGACTGCACCCAGACTACGCTGATTGGGGAAGTGATTGAGAATATCGAATGTCCGCAGGAGTAAAAACACCAGCCTATGGCTAGGGGCAGGGGGCAAGGAGCAGGGAAAAAGGAAAACGGAAAGATTTGTCGATTTGATAATTTGAAAACGAGTCATAAACATAGATTTATGTTCTTGGTTTTCAGTTAATTATTGCCATTCCTACAATTTCGTGGATCAGTTCCTGCCATTTCACTGCAACCTGCCAGAAAGGCAACCATTCGTTCCATCCGTGCATTTCGTTTCTTGACGGAACATCAACACCATAAGGGACAAGGTTTAATCCAGAGCTTTTAAATCCTTTCATTGCGCGACGAAGGTGCCAGCCTGAAGTGATCAGCAAAATTTTTGGATGGTTATAATTTGAAATTATCTCGTTGATCCGCAGAATGTTTTCCCTGGTGGTCCTGGCTTTCTGCTCTAGAATTATATCTTCACGTTTGACTCCCATTTGGTCCATATAGCTCAGAAAATAAGGTGCATAAGATTTACCTTTATAAATGTTGATGGCCTGATCCCCTGAGACCAACATTTTTTTTATCCTTCCGTTGCGATAAAGCCTTATTGCTTCAGTCATTCTGTCTCCTGAATCGCTATAGTCAATTTGGCCCCATTCGTTGCTATATGATGTTGAGCCGCCCAGAACAATGGCGAGGTCATAAACCACAGTTGTATCCAGTGGGGTACGATAAGGCGCTGACCATGCCCTACATGCTTCAATATAGAGGGGAATATTGGTAAATATCAGACTGGATGCAAGGGCTACACAAATTAACCATGTCCTAATCTTCTTTTTTTTGAAGAAAATGGCAAGAAGCAACAAACCCAAAATCCAGTTTATTGGTGAGGTGAACCCGTCAAGCAATTTGGATAAGATATAGAGCATGAAGATGAAATTAAGAGAATTCAATATAATGGCAAAAATCGGAATTATTTTTAACATTTTAGGATTTGAGAATTTCCTATTGGCTGATGAAGTGTCAAATTCTTCAAATCAACCCTATTCTTTCCGGTTTCACTGCACCGTTAACTAAAAACCAGATGTTGTGTTTGGCGAAGAACAATCAAGGAAAAGAAAACGATTCCTGACCTCACCCAATGGAAATTACAGGGTAACATACTGAATATTTAATTATATTTGAACAGAAGATACCCTTTATAAGGTGCCGATCAAGAATTATTTCGGTTTTTTAATCGAAAACAAAAATTTTGTGGGTAAAGAATATTTATTATTTTAGCCTATCGCGGACCTTTAAGGACTATTATAGGATATAAAGACATAATATCCACATAATCATATATATAGATACTCAACATTCTTCAAAATACAATGTTAAAAAAATCGCAATGAAAAAAATATTGGCATTTGTTGCATTGGTTTTTGTAGTAAATGAATTTTCAAACGGGCAAATAATTCGCTATGTAACATCTATTGGAGCAGGATCGAAGGATGGGTCAACCTGGTCAAATGCTTATGACAATGCACACCTTCAGTTTGCCATTAACAAAGCAGGCATAGCCCAGGTCTGGGTCGCTGCCGGCACCTATTATCCGACAGCCAATGGCGACCGGGGTGTTTCGTTTAACATGAACAACGGGGTGGCCATTTATGGGGGGTTTGCCGGGACTGAAACATCATTAGATGAGCGCAATATTTTGAACAATGTAACAATTTTAAGTGGTGATATTGGTATTCCAGGTGACAATTCAGATAATTCCTATCATGTATTGACGAACTCAGGATTAAACAGCTCTGCCATTTTGGATGGTTTTACTATTCAGGGTGGACATGCCGATGGAAATTCAGGGGGCGGCATATACAATGTATCATCTACACCAGGATTGTCCAATCTTACAATTATAAGGAATTATGCCGATTATGGTGGCGGGGTTTATAATTATGCATCTTCACCAATCATGACCAACTGTTTGGTAATATTTAATTCGACCCTAACCATTGGTGGTGGGATGTTTAATAATTCTTTGTCAGCCCCAACTATGACCAACTGCACTTTATTGGGTAATTCGGCTGCTTATGGTGGTGGAATGTACAATGTAGATTCATCGACACCTAACCTTTATAATACAATTATTTGGGACAACACAGCAACAACAACTGCAGATCAGGTCTTTAATGGGGGGACTATGACATTAAACTACTGCTGTTATGCAAATGAGACTGGGGATGTTTATGTTGACAGTAAAGGGGCATTTACACCAGATGCCAATTGTATCACCACAAACCCCAGATTCGTTGACCCCCATAACGACTTCCGTATTGCCGGCAACTCGCCTTGTGCCGATACAGGAAACAATGCTTTGCACAGTTCAACAACCGATATCCGTGGGGCAGGTTTTGACAGAAAACTGTCGAAGATAGATGCTTCAATCGCTGGCACGATTGATATGGGTGCTTATGAATTCAAAAAAGGTGAAGATCCAGATGTTCCAACCCCTTTTAGGATTTATGTTAAATCTAATGCTTCGGGCTTAAACAATGGCACCGGTTGGGCCAATGCCTATACTTCTCTTTCATCCGCAATAACTGCCGCAGGTCAGTACTACGAAATTTGGGTCGCTGCCGGTACCTATAAACCTACAGCCATTGCTGACCGGAACATTTCATTCAATATGAAAAATGATGTAGCCATTTATGGCGGTTTTGCAGGGACTGAAACATTGTTAAGTGATCGCAACTGGGCAAGCAACGTGACCATTTTAAGTGGTGACATTGGCATACCTGGCGACAATACTGATAACTCATATCATGTTGTATCGAACTCAGGATTGAACAATACGGCTATTTTGGACGGGTTTACAATACAAGGAGGCAACGCCGCTGATTATGGCGGTGGTATCTATAATGTGTCTTCTTTACCTATCCTTACTAATCTCAATATTTCAGGGAATTATGCTGATCGTGGAGCTGGGATTTCTAATAATAATAATTCTTCGCCAACACTTATCAACTGTGCGATATCGGGTAATTCAGCGACTACCTATGGTGGTGGAGTTTATAATGACGGTTCTTCGCCAACGCTTTCAAACTGCCTTATCATTAACAATTCAGCAATTGGTTATGGTGGTGGGATCTATAATTCTCTTTCGTCCCCAACGCTGACCAACTGTACAGTAGCTAAAAACTCAGCATCTTATGGCGGAGGAATACGTAATGGAAATTCATCCCCTGTGGTCATCAATAATTCAATCATTTGGGGAAATATTGCATCAACATCTGATAATCAATTATCTAACTACGCTTCAACAACTACTATAAATTACTCTTGTTATGCTGCCGGGACTGGGGATATTTCTAATAATTACGGGACACTGACTGCAAACAACTGCATCAACTCGGATCCCAAATTTTTAGCTTTAAACGGTAACGATTTTCGCATTGCGGTCACTTCTCCTTGTGCCGATGCCGGAGACGATTCCTTTAATTCTTCAATGACCGATATCCGAGGCGGAAGTTATGGACGCAAGCTCGACAAAGCGACCGGATTGGCCGGTATCATTGATATGGGAGCGTTTGAGTTCAATGCAAGTCTTGATTACATTACATGGACCGGTGCCACAAATACCAATTGGAATACCGACGGCAACTGGAGCAATAATTTGATTCCTACTGCATTGGACAATGCTTTTATCCCAAATGTGGCCAATAACCCGGTGATTAATGAGATACCCGCTACGCCTGCTGTTTGCAGGAATTTAACCATCCAGACCGGGGCTGTTGTTACTGTTGCTCCCGGTAAGGTTCTTGAAGTCCATGGAACCCTGACAAACAATGCCGGAATCACAGGTTTGGTGATTCAATCCTCTTCTGATGCTTCCGATGGAACCGGAGTCCTGATCAACAGCACAGCAGATGTTATAGGGACAGTGGAACGATATGTATCGGGCGATATCTGGCACTTGATTTCACCATCTGCAACGGCAGGGGAAACAGTTGCCAGTTTTGTAGGTGCGACACAAAATGGTAACGTCATTGCAAGGAATGGAAACAACTATGCCCTTTCGACTTACCTCGAAGCAACTGGGTTATGGGACTATTATAAAGTATCAGGAACAAATACTTCAGGCCTTTTTGGCACACCGGCCAAAGGTTTCCAGGTATTGCGTACAACTGGTGCCGGAACTGGAAAAGGCATTGGAGGTGGAAATGGGAAGCTGACCTTTAAAGGTACGCTGGCAGCAACAGATCAGAACATCACCATTACAAAAACGTCGTCAGGGTGGAACCTGATCGGGAACCCTTACCCGTGTGCCCTTGACATAGATGCTTTCCTGTCGGCAAATCGCGCCTCCATTGATCCAAGCTACTTTTTCGCCTATGTGACCAAAGTGGGCGACGTGACCACTTACGGCTACGACCCTGCCTCCGGAATCAAACTTTCATCGGGCGAAGGGTTCTTTGTTAAATCGTTTGCTGGTGGCGAGACCATTCATTTTACCACGGCTATGAAGAGCCTTACGTCCGATGCCTATAAGGGAGCAACCCTTGGATATCCAACCATTAAACTGACAGCAGAGGACGGTTACGATAAGTTGTACACGACCGTACAATATGTACAGGGATCCACAACCGGCCTCGATCCGGGCAGGGATGCCGGACTTTACAAGGATGGTTCTTTATCGTTTAGCCTGTTTACCAGGCTTATACAGGACAATGGTGTTGACTTTACGATACAGGCTTTGCCAGACAACAACTATGAAAACATGGTCATTCCAGTCGGGGTGGTTGCCAATAAAGGGTCCAACATTATCTTCAGGGCCACAGTGATCAATTTCCCGGCAAATTACAAGGTCACTCTTGAGGACAAGTTAACCAACACATTTACAAACCTCAGTGATGCAAATAGTTCCTACACTGTAAACCTTGTTACAAAGCTCTCAGGGACTGGACGTTTCTACTTGCATACAAACAATATCATCAGCGGCCTCGAAGATCAAGTGCTTATAGGAAAGTTGACCGCATATGCAAAAGGCAATGCCGAAATCCGCGTAGTGGGCGTAGTGGGCGACAATGCCAGGGCAACCTTGTACAATAGTCTGGGTCAGGTGGTGTTGTACAAACAGTTAAACTCTGGAGGCATCAATGTTATTGGACTTCCGGATCTATCCAGCGGGGTATATGCCTTGCAGGTTAAGGACCAGGAAAAAGTTCAGACGATGAAGGTTCTGATCAGGAAATAAATAGCCAAACACGAATTGTTTCCTGTAAGAAAATGACCCGTAAGGATGCCATTAGTAAGGCCTTGTTGATGGACATTGCCAGTGCTACAACATTAATGTTAATCATGGACTCCAAAAAAGTTAAAGCGGAAGGTTCTTGCCATCTCCTCCTTCCGATACCTCTACGTATGGCGGGAGCTAGACAAAAAGAAATTAAATTGGATATATTGTGTCGCTTATGCCGTTTCAATTCCAAAGTGGTGCGATTCAAAGAACGCGCCCAGCTTGCATTGCTCAGCTTCGACCAGAGTTTCAATTCCAAAGTGGTGCGATTCAAAGTCAATCGCCGCGAAAGATGCATCACAAACAGCGCAGTTTCAATTCCAAAGTGGTGCGATTCAAAGTCTCAAATTCGCGAAATTGAATCGCGTTTTATGAAGTTTCAATTCCAAAGTGGTGCGATTCAAAGATCACTGGGATGGGTAATAAATCCGAAGGCTGCTAAGTTTCAATTCCAAAGTGGTGCGATTCAAAGATCCGATGCACGGCAACCGGTGCCCCAGCATCATCGTTTCAATTCCAAAGTGGTGCGATTCAAAGTTTTGTTCTTTCGATCTCGACGTTAAGATACTGAGTTTCAATTCCAAAGTGGTGCGATTCAAAGTCGTTAATCGAATCTATTTACATTGTATTCACAAAGTTTCAATTCCAAAGTGGTGCGATTCAAAGGATGCACTTGTACCAACCGTTTGCACAACTCCAAAGTTTCAATTCCAAAGTGGTGCGATTCAAAGAGCTGGTACAGACGCACTTCTATTGTGCCATCGAAGTTTCAATTCCAAAGTGGTGCGATTCAAAGCGGTTGTTTTTCAACAGCCTTTCGGTCGCCTTGCGGGTTTCAATTCCAAAGTGGTGCGATTCAAAGTAACGATTACATTACAAAGAATAAACTCTTTGCGAGTTTCAATTCCAAAGTGGTGCGATTCAAAGCCAACATCGGTTTTGTAGCCTATTTTAGACAACATGTTTCAATTCCAAAGTGGTGCGATTCAAAGAATGGGTTAAGCTCCGTCATGTTACTGGCAACAAGTTTCAATTCCAAAGTGGTGCGATTCAAAGTTTTTGACCAATCGACCGCTACTATTCCGGTAATACGTTTCAATTCCAAAGTGGTGCGATTCAAAGACATAAGTATCAAATAAACGGCCATTGTATCCACCGTTTCAATTCCAAAGTGGTGCGATTCAAAGTCAGCCATTGCCATATTGGCCCAGGCAGCTCTCGAATGTTTCAATTCCAAAGTGGTGCGATTCAAAGTGGTACCAACTTTATTAGATCCCCGATCCATTACCCGGTTTCAATTCCAAAGTGGTGCGATTCAAAGAACCATAGGAAATTTCAAATGATGCAGGTGAATTTTGTTTCAATTCCAAAGTGGTGCGAGTCAAAGCTGCTCAAAC
>CAIYPA010000361.1 GCA_903927965.1 uncultured Bacteroidia bacterium
GTTATTACCTGAAAAAGTATGTCGATGAATCGCTTAACCTTACAACGGGTTTGACAAGTGCCAAGCAGTGGATTTACTTCAGGTTGGCCGAATCGTACCTCAATTATGCAGAGGCGATGAACGAGGCATTTGGACCAAACGCAGCCGATACTTTAAAAATTACCGCCATCCAGGCGATCAATAGTGTTCGGACAAGGGCAGGAATTGCATTAACGGCACTTCCCACGACTTTAACAAAGGACGATTTAAGATTGAAAATCAGGCGGGAACGCAGGGTCGAACTGGCTTTTGAAGATCACCGTTTCTGGGATGTCCGCAGGTGGAAGATTGCCGAAAGTACACTAGGTTCTACGGTACAAGGTGTCAATATTACAAAGGAGTTGAATGGTACTTTTACCTATGTCCCCTTTAACCTTGAGAAAAGGGTATTTGACTTAAAAATGTATTTGTATCCGATTCCACAATCAGAAATTGTAAAAGGAAATGGAAATATGGTGCAAAATCCTGGATGGAATTGACAACATTCAAACCGAATATTAAATCAAATTAATGTTTTAGAACGCTTTAAAAATGAAGAAGTTAATCATAATCGGAAGTGTCCTGTTGCTGTTGATCGGATACATGAGTTCCTGCGAACGGGCCATCGAGCAGAATATCGGAAATACCTTTGTGTTGATGTCGAGAAACAACATCACGATCTCATTTGTGGATACCCTGAAAATAACAGGAGTTGACACATTGTACAACACGCTAAAAGACACCACAATAAACAGCATTGGTGTTTACAGGAGCGGTTTAGCATCGAGCTACCCCGAAATCAACGTTACGCTTAAAATCGACTCGCTCTATCTCAAATCGATGATCCAACAGGCAAATGACCCTTTGGTTCCCGATGTACAGAAGTCAAGTACTGTATTGAATTTTAAGGGTTCCATTTTGCTTCCTGCCAGTTGCTACCAATTTACTAAAACAGCGAAAGTTGAGGGCAACCAAATGGTTGGGGATGTATCGCTAGTTGTAAATAGAAGTAAATTCGCAAAACTAAGAACAGCCAAGATCTTTTTACCCATCGCTATCGACACCCTTGCCACATCGGGTGTCAATACGGCAAAGGCAATTTCAATTGTTCAGATTAAAAACGCTTTTGTATATAAAAAACAGTAAGATGATGAGCCGATTTTTATTGGTCATCGTATTTTCATTTTTGTAATTATCTGGTTAGGAGGGTCAGTGCAGTCAGGTTGTTCCTCCCGGTGTACTGAACCTCCAACAGATACTTCAACCTATTCCGATGACGGCAAAGTTCAATAGCACACCTCCTTTATCTGGTGCAGAACAATAGTAGAATCACCTATGTTTTTTAATCAATTGCATGGGTGATTATACTTGTATGTGTTTAATTAAGTAAATTTGTGTCTTAAATTAATTTGCCATGTCAACAACAGAATTAAAACAGATCAAAATTAATCTTGTCACTTGGATTAACCAACTATCAGACAATGATCTAATTACATTTCTCGAAGGAGTGAGGATTTCAACTGCCAATACGGATTGGTGGGAAGGGCTTTCAACTGATCAAAAAA
>CAIYPA010000362.1 GCA_903927965.1 uncultured Bacteroidia bacterium
AATGCTCGACAAGTTTTTCAAGTCCCGGCACATCAAGCGTGCGATTGTCGATCAACGGGGTAACAATTGGCGGAATGATCCCCTTCAACGGAAAATTCATCATAACTGATTGATAATAGGTTGTGTTTTTTTATTAATGAAAGAATGACCCAAATTCGCCGGTCTTCCAATCTTTGTCTTTTTCGACCTTGGAATAGAAACGAAGGCGTGCATCGCCCTGAATTTCAACAAATTCAAATTTGACTGTATGAAAACCTTTTTTCAAAGCGATTGCCCCCATGTTCAGGCCGTTTTTCAAAGGCTTTTCATTGACAACAATTTGATTGTCAATGGTCAGACGGCACAGATCATCGGCGCGGGTACGGAAGAGGTAAAAATCGTCCGCTGCAATTTTGATGTACCCATTGAAAACCAAGGCCCAATTGTCTTCTCGCTTGGAAAGGTCGGATACCTCGAAGTTTTTTGCAACCCCATTGGATACTGCTTGCAGTTTTCCAAAGTCGGGAATTTCTGTATAATTCCCTTCATAATAGTTATAGGCAAGCCCCTCCTGTGGATTTGCCACTTCGGTTGGTTCGCGAAAAGCTGTTTTCTCAAAAAACCTTGTTTCCGGGGCTGTATATTCGTTCTTGCTGTTTTTCACATAAAACGAAAGCGTTGTTGTCTGGCTGACCGGAATTGGCTGAAGATAAGGCTGATTGAATGTATTGTTGATGTTGACCACAGATTCCAGCTTATCAAATGGATTTTTAAACGGGACTGTTGTCTGATCTGTAAACAGGTTGATTTCCTTATCAATGAAACTTGTATTGGAAGGTTTTACTTCAACCTGGCATTTCCCGCTTAAGGCAAAATCCTTATAATCAGGGTTATCATATTTTAGCGTCCAATCCATGAGCAGGAGGTCGATTGATTTGTAATCAAGTGGCATATTTGCGACAAGTGGGACTTCAATCACCTTTTCACTTTCAGGTTCTGCAACAGCCTTAATGGCAGCATCTTTGATCTGCAACTGGTGGTGATGGAAGAAATTGATTTCAATCATTAATTTTGACTTTGTCGGATTTTTAAACGACAGGTACAAAGTTCCATTGGTAAAATTATAGCCCCTGTTGCACAACAGCAAGTTGCTCAGTTTTGCGTTGTTCACCAAAGGACCTGCAAGTTCCTTTGTCTTGTCGTTGCTGATATCATGCGGAAGGATCCCATCCAACCTGAGATTTGCCATGACTGGTCCGTTATTGTTCATGGTGATCCAGGCAATATGGTCAAATTCACCAAAGTAGTTTCCCCTCAGTGCACTTCCTGCCCCCGTAGTTGATAGGATATAATAGTTTGCACCGTTTTTTTCAATCTGGTGATAATGATGCTCATGGCCAGCGATCACGGTAAATTTCCGGTCTTTGAGCGCCGACTCAATTTCCTGAAAACGGCCATCGGTGTTGTATTGCCAGATGGGATGGTGCATCAGCACAAACGTCCACCTCACCTGGGAATTCTCTTTGAGAGTTTTAAGTACATAATCGGTTTGTGCACGGGTCAGGTTAAAGTCGTCGTCATCATTGCTGTCGAGAATGATAAAAAGGGTGTTCTTATACTGGAAATGGTAGTACCTTTTTCCGTAAAGCTTTTCCCACTCCTTTTCCATGATCTTGTTTGTAATATCATGGTTTCCAGGAAGATAAAAAAATGGCATTTTGAGTCCGGATATGATGTCGTTCACCTCTTTCCATTGTTTGGCGATTGCCGAAGTATCGGTCGTATATCCTGCGATCAGATCACCCACATTCAGTACAAATTCGGGTTGCATCAGGTTGATTTTCTGTACCGCATCCTCAAAAACACCTTTTCGTGAACCCCCGTTGCGGTCGGCCATAATGGCAAACTGAAAATTGTCGGGGTCGTTGTTGAACTTGAGATTGGTCCAAGGCTTCTTATCCGTTGTTATGTTCGCCTTGAAAGCCGTGGGAAAATTACATGCCGATAGTACAACTGTACAGGCGATAATCAGCAAAAAAATCTTTTTAGTCATATCTCAGTGTATTATTGGTTAATAAAATTGTTGTTCAACTATTTGTGTTCGGCATTTTTGAGGTTGGGTTTGCTCCGCCAGCTTGCTTCGGGCCCAAACCTAGTATGGTATGTTTTCGTGTCCAGTTTTTCATAAGGTGGGTAATTGTATATCCACCGGTTCGTAACAAGAAAGAGGGTCGCCGAAAGGAAAAAAACAGCACCAGCTTTGAACCATAACTTTCTATATTTGGAACTGTAGTCCGTTTCTTCACCTATTGTAAGTGAAAAATTTTCCCTGGGTAACAGAAGGACCAGTACAGTAGAAACAATCCCGTTTAGAATGATGACCCATTCTGTCAACAACCGCGTGGGATGCCACCCTGTCAAAGCCCGTTCGAAGTTGGCAACGAGCATGATCCAAAGCAAAATCAGAAAGATCAGTTGTCCCTTGGCGACCGGATTCCTCGGAATGATCGGAAGGGGTGTCTTGTAATGCCGCACTACAATTATAATACACGCAATAGCCAGCAATCCCCATGTTAAATTGAACCAGCCTGTTGGAGTCATACTCAGGAAATGAACGCCTGGAAGCCTTCCCAGATAAGGGAGATCCCAGAGTGCTTCTGTTGTTTGGGATGTACCGTTGCTTTGCACAACAGTGGTTTTCCAAACCTGCGGGTTCAATTGCTCACCCCAGGTCTCCACGTTTTTGACCACATTGAAATAGGTAAGTCCCATCAGGATGAACAGTACCGCGAAAGCCCTCGTCCATCGCAACGATTTCCCGGGTTCGGCAATTTCTTTGGAATCATTGTGAATCTTTATCCTTGTAACAAGAAAGGCCATCACCACTGCAATCGCAATTCCGTTCACAAAACCATAGGATTGTTCGAGGAAACTGTGCCAGTTTTGTCCCTGCCAGTTGGCCCAACGTGATGTGATTTCAGTGAATTCGGGTGTTCCGGGCAAAATGCCTTTGCCGATCAGTATCCTCGGATTGCCAAACGACATGAATAACTGCTTGAGCCATTGGATCCCTGAAAATCCTAGCCCTCCAATAATTCCACCAAAAAGGGAAGTAAAAGCGATCTGTTTTAAATTATTTTTCCATAACCAGATACTTGTTGCTGCAAATACACCAACGATCCCGGCCCAGTCGTCTGAACGTGGTGGGGTCATCCGCAAACCACCAACCTGTTGGAAGAGGAGGCTACCGAAAACCGGAAAAATCAGGAATCCGATCAACCAGCCCAATCCCATATAAGCCAATAGTGAAGAACCGTCCCTGAACCTGCCATAAATTTTGAAATAGACAATGATTCCGATAATCAGTCCAATAAACCATCCGATGTGTTGCGGATAATCGCCAAACCATTGCGGCCAGTTGTTCAGAAGGTTTGAAGCCTCATAAGCAGGTTGCCCGGTCGCCGGATTGAGATAGGTAGGGTCGCCTTGAAGATAGGTCAATGAGGATGCCAGGCCTTTGTCCCAGCCCAAACCTTCAAGGATCAACTGGAGCAACCATCCCGATAATGCTCCGAAAGCAGCAAAAGCAGGGATCATATACCTGTCTTTGAATCCTTTCCGTTCATACAGGTCATAGGCCGCAGCTCCAATGGCTGCAAAAGCGGCTGGCAGGTAATCGGCATCAAACCAGTAAAGCGGATTCTTGTGCCTTTGCCACGTATGGTCAAAATTGACCCCTTCCTGTAGCCATTTGGCCACTGAGTCTTCGAAAGTGTCGAGAATAATCCATGCACCAAAGAGAAAAATGATCGGTTTAATCATTTTTTGGATTTGTTCTTTGGATGCAACCGCCACAAAAGTAGTTCCTGCACTCCCCATAGTTGCCCATAAAAATCCAATCATAAAAGTGGCAAGATAACCGTACCACTGCGAAATGGCATGGCCACTTTCGGTATAGGAGAGCACCTGCATATAAGAAACTGAGGCACCAAAACCCCAACCGATGGCACCAAAAAAGGCAAAATAGGGTATGCGGTCCCGCCAGTCGTCACGGCCCGACAAAATTGCGGCTGTGATTGCAGCGAGACATCCGGCAAAAGCGGCACCATATTCATGACCGAAATTGCCACGAATACCCCAACCGATCGATAAGGATAAACCGATCAGTAAGAATGCACCGAAATTAAGGTACGGATTTTTTGTTTTTGATTCCATAATTATTTGATAGGTTGTTCTTTGATCAATTTGTGATATCGACCCATCCAGTATGGAAGCAGGAAGGCTGCCCCATCATCCTCGATGGTTCCATTGCCACCGTAATCGAACTGGTACGGGTTCGTGTTCCATTTTGTAATCCCCCGTTCTGCTATTGGGATCACGCGTGTTGCCTGATCCTTCATAAAACGGTCAGGAATGGGGTTGATCCTCAAATCCCATCGGTGATGGTTCTGAACGCCCCAGGCAATCGTTTCCATTGGGTATTCCTGTAATTCATCGACAGCAACTTTGGTGTCGCAATCGGTCTTTAAACCTGTTGACGAAATGATGTTCCAAAGCGGGTTCCGGTCGGGTTGCTCAACGGACCAGCTTCGTTTAAGGCTTGACTGATAGCTCTTTTTCAACAATGGGTCGCGGGCATAACGCAACAGGCAATAGTAGGGGAGGTAGGACAATTCATCATCAGAATGGTTGATTTCAAATGGGGTAAACATCTTTTGCTGGACCATATTTTCGACGTAATGGTATTTTTTGACCAAAGTCTGATAGGCCTTGTCAAACTTCAGGTCACCTGTTACAAAGTAGGCACTTTCCAGGAAGGAGAGGATCTGCAATGAATTGATCCCTTTTTCGTACCACCAGTTTGGGGAATTGTTCAGTGAGTCGGGTGTCCAAACTGCCCATCGGGTGGCGATCCCATCGAGGTCATGCAACTGAAAATTGTTGTCCACGATATTCGACATTAACCTGTGAACCAGATTCTTTGCACGTTCCTTGATTTCACCTTGTGCAGCCAGCTCATAGAAAATCGGATAAGCAAACATGTGGCCTACGATTTCATCGGAACTCGTATCCGCTTTCCATTTCCACTTCCCATCCTTTGAAAGGTGCCATTCGCCACCCCGGCCAGTCTCTTCATCAGCAGAGACATACGATCGTGCAACGAAACCCTTCATCGGCGTGACCTTTTCGAGCATCTCCATCGCCTTGAAAGTCCGCACGGCATTCTCATAGGCATCTTTGGCACCGGTCACGGCAAAGCGGAAACTTTCGGCAGCAAGATAGATGGAACTCCACAAACCATCATTGTCGTTGGTGTAACATTTAAATGAGGTAGTGTCCCCGGGATTCTTAAAAACACAATCACTGATCAATCCATGGTGAAGGTGGCGTTCATTGAGCCGTTTATCAAACCTCGCAGCTTTTTGTGCCAACGACATCTGGACCTTCTTTATTTCGCTGATCCCCTTTGGCGTTGCAATCCATACAGTATTCTGATCTACAATCAGGATATCATTGATCTTGTTATCAGGCAACCACCGTTTCCCACTATAATAATGCCATTTGTCGTTTTTTAGTATGGCACCATTGGGCGTGCCAAGCCAAAGTTCATTTTCGGAATGACTGATTGTCGTTACAGGGCCGTAGGGAAGACCCTCTTCACCGGTATAAGTCCAGTGGTTGCCGTTTTCAGCGATCTGGCTTACAGCAGTGTTGGTCCCAAAAATCACATCGCCCGGAACTGTACCTGCCGAGAGGCTTAAGATATTCCTCCCGATGCCGGGAGCCATTACATAATCGTTCAGGTTGATCCATTTGTCCTTTTTCCTTGTGAATAGGCCATCATTGGTTGCGACCCATAAGTCATTGTCGGCACCCTCAACAATCTGCTTTACCGATTTCCCTTCCGTGGGCTTCACAAGGTTCAATGAACCTGTCCAGCTGTACATTCCCTTGTTCGTCCCTATATGAACACTTTTCTGTTTATCCCATAAAATACAAAAAATTGTATCTGTGGCAGAACTGAATGGCAGGTTCATCCTGGTGCTGCCATCGAAATTTACGAGGTATTCGGGGGAGCAAATCCACAATTTCCCTACGGGATCGAGGGTGGCTGCCTGCCAGTTTCCCTGGAAAGGCTTTTGTGTCAGTTTGTTATTTTCAAAAATGAAAAGGTTGTCCTTTGCAATTGCGGTAATCTTATTTCCCTGCCTGATCAGTTTGACTATGTTTTGGGGCTGATCGGCTGGCAATTGAATGTCCTTTTTTATTTCCTGAAGATAAAGGTTTGTTGCCGCGACTACAACTTTGGATTTGGGTTTAGGCTTAGGTTTTTGACCCACAGATAATAATGATGCCAATAACAACATTCCCAATATTGTAAGCGATAACCTAAATTATTCATATAATTTATTAATTTACAATGTGTTAGAATAATTACTTTCCCGTTGGCGGAACTGAATCGTCACCTGCACCCCACGACTTGTTTGGCAAAGGCCCCATTACCAATTCAATGGTTGCCCCGCTCATTAGCTGGTCGTGCGTAAACCAGGGACGGTTCAGGACTTCGCCATTCAACTTTGCCGATTGGATGTACTTATTGACTTTTGAACAACCCATTGCTTTGAGCGTAAACGTTTTTCCATTTTCGAGTTTGATCTTCACCTCTTCAAATGCCGGACTCCCGATTGTATAAACCGGTATTCCGGGAGTTACAGGATAAAAACCCATCAATGAGAAGGTTACAAAAGAGGTCATGCCACCACCATCTTCATCGCCGGGAATACCAAAAATATTGTCTTCAAACCAGACATCCATCAGGAACCGGATCCGCTTTTGCGTTTTCCACGGTTCACCTGCAAAATTGTAGAGATAGGGAATGTGGAAACTGGGTTCGTTTCCCATCGAAAACTGACCCACCAACCCGGTTTGGTCAGCAAACTTCGACCAGAATTCGAATTTTGAACGCCCCAGGTCTTCGCGGAAAAGCTGGTCAAGATTGGCCGTAAAGTTCTTCTTGCCACCCATCAAGCCGATCAATCCAGGAATATCATGCTGAACCATCCATTGATAGGTGTAGCCGTTGTTTTCGTCATAATAATCCCGCCCACCCGGTCCACCATCGAATTTTGGGTCAATTTCAATCCACTCACCCTTCGAATCCTTTGGCCAGAACATTTTCTTTTCGGGACGGTACAGGTTTTTATAGTTGGTGGATTGCTGATTAAAATACTTGTAATCATCATTATGACCCAGTTCTTTGGCCATTTCGGCAAGAGCCCAGTCGTCGTAACTGTGCGCAAGGGTAATGGCCACGCTCTGCCGCCGTTCAAATCCATCCACCTGACTTACGGTCTCCTTTTCATCGGGCCTAAGTGATGGGAAAAATCCTTTCTCGCGATAGAAGGTATCCAAAACGGTCCGCTCCCCATTTCGCCAGGGGATCATCGTTGCATCAGTTGCATTCTTTTTATTCCCTTCGTAACCCTTTTCAACGTTATAATCGCGCACATTTTTGCGGTAGGCATCCAAAAAAACAACTGTCGCGTGAAAACCGTGCATGGCCGGGTTGTCCTTGAAGAGCAAAGGAAATTGGGGCATCCACCCACCTTGCTCATACATAGATACATACGATTGCAGCATGTCAGACTCTTTTTTGGGTTCAAGGATCATTCGCAACGGGTGCATTGCCAGATAGGTATCCCACATCCAATCGTCGATGTAAAAAGGCTTGTTGCTTTGGTGGACCTGATGATCGTATGCACTGTAATATCGACCATCCTCATTGATGTCAACCATCCGCTCATATGTCCTGTAAAGTGACGTATAAAACGTCCGTTTCTTTGCATCCGTACCACCCTTGACCTGAATTTGCCCCAATGTTTCTTCCCATATTTTCTCCCCCCGATTTTTTAAAGCTTCAAAATCCCATTCCGGCAATTCCATGTGGAGGTTTGCCTCGGCTTGTTCGGGACTGATATAGGAAATGGCATACTTCAAATCCACCTCCTGATCTTTGCTCCCCGAAAAATCAAACCAAAGTTGTGGCTCCTCCCTTGATGTTTTTCGCCTTTGATTTACAATGGTTTGCGTTCTGATGGACCCTTCCCCTTTCTGACTGAATTTTCCAAAAACGTAGGCTTTCATTCCTCCAATCTCCTCCTCGCCAGTAAACGATTCAGGCCCCCTAACCTTCCATGTGCCACTGTTGTTAATGTTCAGTTTTACCCTTTTATTGGAATTAGCCGGGAATTTGACCTTGTAATAACCGGCTTTCTTACCTGGTACAAATTCTATTTTGATTTCCTCATCAATGAAATAAGTGTAATAGTAATAAGGCTTAACGATTTCAAGGTCGTGGTCGTATGTCTGCCGCTCTTTCCAGGTCCCTTCAGCCGGGTTACCGCTTCCCGGAAGCACACCAAACAATTCGCCATTCCGGTGCGAGGCAATCGTCAATGGGAAGAAACTGATCTGGTCATCCAGGAAGTCAGCCCTGAGCGGGTGCATTCGGATCACCTGATTGGGAAGCTGCACGTTGGGCCGTGTCGGATGCAGCAAATGCCCCATCCCACCGATGTACGGGTCAACATAGTCAAGATTGCTGGTTACTGGTTTACAGTTGCAACTTACAAATAGTAAGGATGTTAATGTGCAAAGGAGTATAACAGTAAGATTTTTTTTCATTTGTTTTTAGGTATTTCGTTATTACAAGTTCTCGGGCATTAATTTTTCTATACTGACTTTATCATCAGAGTTTTTAATCGAATAAGATGGCCAGGTATTCAGCCGGTTTCCCAGTTCAAGCCCATCTTTCACACTTCCTTTAATTACATAAAACCGCATGTTCATCTCTTTATTGTCAGGATTTAGTTCCTCCCTGAAAACAAGTTTCCGGTCCTTCACTTTCCAGGTTGCTGCAAGATGTTCAATAGAACAATCCTTAACCAGACTATAACCATTGTTAAGCCAGATAAATCCATTGGAAAGTGCCAAAGCAGGATCATGTCTGAGATCAGTTGGGATTTGAACCGCAATTTCTTCACCAGCTCCTGCAGAATACTGCAAGCCATCGGCAGGGGTGTCAAAGACGATTTCAACTGCACCATCCGCAGGCCTTTCGCATTTGATGTCCAGGCGATAGAGTGTCTCACTGATTTTCTTAATTATGGTGGTTGCCCTTTCAGCTTTAATTTCAAATGGAATTGGCAAAAAAGAAGCAGCACCCGACCTTGCCAAAGGATTTTCATTCAGACTGATTTTTCCGGTTTTTGTATCGACAATGTACGATTTGCCATCAACAGGGAATTTGGTTTTTAACTTGTTGAACAGGTCATTCAGCACCCCGTTTGCATTGGCGACTTCGTTTGCCGTATATTGGACCTCAACCAACCAGGGTGTCCAACCACTTGAATCGGAGACTTCTGATAACAAAAGATGCTTCCATGCTTCCTTGACCAATTTCTTAAGGTCTGCGACATCCATCCCCTTGGATTCAGCATAGTCAACCAGCTTTTCAACCGCCATGAGCCGCCCCCTTAATTCGTAGGAAAGCGACCGTGTGATGCCATCTGTTTCGACACCGCTGCGTTGACGTCCCATCCACATAAACGGACCGCAAACCGACATGTTCCAGGTCCCTTCAGGGACAAATGGATAGTCGGGAATGACATACCCTTTTGATTTTTTGATTTTGTCGACCAGTTCTGTCATTGTCAGGAACTTATAACCTTGAGATTTCAATTTCAAAAACTGGTCAATGCTTTGTTTCTCCTGTTCGGGGACACGGTAAAAATTGCTGTTGTAATCGGTCGTGTTAAAAACTTCGCCGTCATCGAGAAAGGCCCAATCCCATTCCAGTCCGTTCAATTTTTTATCGCCACCACCTATCAATCCCAAAATCTGATCGTTGCCATATTTAACATTAACGAGCGGCAAAGTCCTTCCCCTGTAATAACCATGCGGATCGGAGCTTGTGGCAAACAGGTCGTATTTTCCTTTTAGTGCAGAGGCAAAAGCTGGTGTAAACTGGATCTCCTGTCCAAAGAAAACTTTCGATCTCCTCAGCCCATATTTTGCAAGGATTTCATCCGACAATTCAATCGATTTTTGAAGGTCGAGTGCCGGATAGGCAATAAAAAACTGGTCGGAATAGTGGGCAATCACCAGTTCGACCTGTCCCCTGTCGATGAGTTTTTTGAGCAATGCCAAAACCTGTGGGTGTTCTTCGGCAAATACTTCGATGGCATAACCCTGAATTTCAATGTCCGATTTAAAAGTGGGATTTTTTTCAAAAAACTGAAGGACGGGATAGAAGGATTCCCTGATGATCCGGCTTTCAATTTTGTAATCGCCGGCAACATATTGAAGGTTGAAATGGAACATCCCGATGGCATATTTCTCCTGTGCATTGGTGAAAATTCCTGTCAACAGGAGAAAAACGAACAGTTGTACTTTCTTAATCATTAATATTTTACTTTTAAAATTCCTTAATTCTTTAATTTCTTAATTTTTCATTTATTGGAGCACTGATTACGCCAAGGTATCGTCCCATCCAATAAGGCAACAACCATACATCACCGGCACTGATCAACGATTTCCCGTCACCCTCCGAATCGAGCCTGAAAATCTGTCCATTGTGCCGGTAAAGCGGAATTTCGCCCAAAGGAAGAAGTTCACTGGTGGTTTGCCCCCTGAAATTGGCTGGCAACATTTTCAGGTCATTCCGTTGGGAATTTTGAACTGCCCAATTGCGTAAGTCCAAAGGATAGGACTTGAGAAACCCGACCGATTGTTCCAGGTCAAATTCTTTCGCACCCGTCATCGCATAGGTGAAGTTCCAAAGTGCATTTTGCTCCGGACGTTCAATTTCCCAGTGATCCTTGATGCTTTCAGCGAATTTCGCCTTTAATTCAGGGTTCAGGGCATAAGGGTAAAGTCCCCAATAAGCAAGAAAGTACATCTCATCGTCCGAGTGGTTCCACTCCTCCGATAGCACTTTGCTCAATAAGTCCTGATCGGAAGGACCAATCTGGTAGAACGGGCGCATGAGGTTATCCAGATACCCATATTTTCCAATCAATTCGTCAATCTTGTTTTTATAAACTTCCTTGCCCGTAAATTTGTAGGCTGTTTGTAATAAAGCAATTATATTGGATGAACAAATTTTACGGTCGCCAACATTTTTTGGGAACCGGTTCACATACTCAGGGTTCCATTTGCCCCACATGGTTGGCTTTCCGTCAACATCAAGGATATACAGGTCCTTTTTCACAATGAAACCCATCAAGTTATCGAGGCATTTTAACGCCCTTGCTTTCCATGCCTGATCATCAGAGAGCTCAAGAATAGTTGTCAATGCAAATACCTGTCCAACAGCCTGATCACTGCTTGCGGTGGAACGCCATGTCCAGTTGGGATGATCTTTGGCTGGCAGCCATAAATTTGCAGGACTTCCAGTCAGAAGTTCCTTTTGTTGCCACCCTTCGTTCCTCTCATTTTCAACCTTGTAATCGCGTTCGTAACTCCGGGCAAAAAGTCCCTGGATTCCTGTAACCGTATATAACCTTTCCATTGCTTCAAAAGCTTCAAAGGCATTTTCCTTGGCCTCCAAAGAACCTGTTACCTTGTACCTGAAAAGCTGACCTGCAAGGTACATTCCTGTCCAAAGGTTATCGCTGGGTTGAGAAGCAGTTTGGGCAGTTCCAAAGCCATTGGCCAGATGAACACTGCTGCAATTGAATCCATACCGGATATTTTTCTCGCGCACCTGCTTTTCATAGAACATCGCCTTATCCTCAAGGGTCATCTCCTTAAAGAAAATCTGGCCCAAACCTATATCGGTCAATACAAGAACACTGTTTTCAGGTCCTTGTGCAATTGCCGTGATACGGTTTCCCGGAAACCACCGTTCACCAGCGTAATAGTTGTATTTCCCTTGTTCATTGAGCATGAAAGCTCCGTGTGAAGTGCCGAACCACAATTTCCCGTTGATCTCGTTCAGACAGGTGATCTCCTTGCAAGGCAGGGTGGTTTTCAAAATTTGATCCAAAAGGGAAATATATCCTGATTTTGTGCCAATTACGACCTCCGAGTTTTGGTTTCGCATAATGGCACACGTAATTCCCGATCCTTTATAAATCACTTTGAGTATTCCACCTGGCACAAATTCAGCGACTTCGTTGTTTGAAACCAATAAAAAACTGTTTTTGGCTTCGTTATAGGAAATTTGAACTGCACCGTTAAATTCACCGGTCCAGATCTTATGGCCGTCCCGATCTAGATAAACGACCTGCTCTCCATCGGAAACCAAAAAATGAAAATCCTGGCCACCTGCAAAAACGGAGGCGTTCGGTAACCCATGATCAATCTGCAATTTACCGGCCCATGCATTGCTGAACAACTGAAGGTCATCCAGGTAGATGGTTTGATTTTTATAG
>CAIYPA010000363.1 GCA_903927965.1 uncultured Bacteroidia bacterium
CTCATTTTGATCGAGTTGTTCTTTATTGTCCATTTGTTTATGGGATTTAAAGCTGGATCGGAAGCTCAGATCAATGCTGCAAACCTTTTCCTTGGCGGAAGTTTCACCGCTCCTTTTTTTACCTTTGTCGTATTGCTTGGACTGATCTTCCCGGCCTTCCTTGAAATTCTTGAATTGAGGGGTGTTAAAGTTCCGATTGTGATCCCGGCTATTTTGATCCTTTTAGGTGGATTGATTTTCAGGTTTTTGATAGTAGAGGCTGGGCAGATTACAAGATATCTGTATTAAATTTGAGAATGGGGAAATTTGAAAATTCTGTGATTTGAAAATTTGAAAATGGGGTGATAATCGAAATTAGTAATGGAAATATTAATTTATTTATCACATAGATGATGAGTTTTTTTATTTATGAAGACAGACAAAATCCTGGCAGGGTCAAAAGTCCCCATTTGGGGATTTAGGGGTGCAAAAAAAATATTTAAAATTTATTGCTTAATTGAAATATGGAAAAAATAAATAAAGATGGAACGACTTACCTTAATCCTTATCTGGGTGGGGTGATTTTGGGGACTGTGCTGTTGCTGGCATTTTACATTTCGGGACGTGGTTTAGGGGCCAGTGGTGCCGTTAAGAACACAGTTGCTGCCACGGTAAATGTGATTGCCCCCGAACATGTGGCAAAATCGGCTTACTATTCGCAGTTTGCTGGTGGCGACAAGAATCCAATGGGCAACTGGCTTGTCTATGAGGTCATTGGAGCTTTAGCTGGAGCATTCCTTTCGGGCCTCCTTTTTAACCGTTTGAAATTTAAGGTGGAACACTCACCCAAAATTACAAACCGGCGCAGGTTGGTTTTTGCGATATTGGGGGGCGTAGTTTTTGGATTTGGTTCACAATTGGCCCGTGGTTGTACAAGTGGCGCCGCACTAAGTGGTATGGCAGTATTGTCTCTTGGAGGTTACATTACCATGATCGCGATTTTCGGAACGGCTTTTATTGCCGCATGGGTATTTCGTAAAAACTGGATTTAAACTTTTAAGAATATGATCGGATCTATCATCTCATCAGGAATAATTTCCCCGTCTTGGGACAATGTATTTGCAGTTGTTTTGGGAATGGGGTTTGGCTTTGCACTCGAAGCTTCCGGCTTTTCTTCATCACGAAAGATCATCGGCACCTTTTTTGGCTACGATTTCGTCGTTGTGAAGGTATTCTTTACTGCGGCAATTGTTGCTTCAATGGGCTTGCTTTACCTTAATTATATGGGACTTGTCGATTTCTCGACCCTCTACATTCAGCCGTTATTTTTGGCATCTGCCATTGTGGGTGGGATCATTATGGGCGTTGGCTTTTCGATGGGTGGCTTTTGTCCGGGAACGAGCATATGTGCCGCAGCAGTTGGGAAACTGGATGGCCTTGCTTTCTTTGGCGGCATGTTTATCGGTGTTTACCTGTTTTCGGAGGCCTTCCCATGGTTCGAGAAGTTGTATTACAGTGGTTCGCAAGGGTCTCCAATGGTTAACACTGTCTTTGGCATTTCGCCAGAACTGTTTACGTTTATCCTTGTCCTTGCCGCTATCGGGATGTTCTTTGGCGCCTCGTGGGTTGAGAAGAAGGTGAAGAAGGTGGAGTACTAAGAAGCACCCTCACGACGTTAATGTCCTTAAAGTCCTTAATATTTATTCAAAAAAAATGGAACGCAAATATATTTATTTAGCTACTTTGCTGATTATTTTGGCCTTAGGATTGGTGATCCTTCCGAAGAAAAATGATCTGAAAGAAATGCCACCTAAAGTACTTTTATCTGCCATTGCAGAGAAATCTCGCTATCTCTCTGTCGATCAGGTGACGCACAGGATCATCGAAAACGACCCCACTCTGATGCTGATCGACCTTCGCCCTGCCAACCAGTTCAAGATCTTTGCCTTGCAAGGGTCCATCAATCTGCCCGTTGATTCGTTGCTTGCCGGTTCAACGGTGGAGCAATTCAATCAACCCGTTAAGGACAAAGTTTTGATTGCCAATTCTGATCTTGTTTCAGAAAAAGCATGGTTGCTTTGTTCCCGAAATGCAGTTCCAAGGGTTTATATTATGAAAGGGGGTATGAACGAATGGTTTACAACTTTCATCACAGAGAAGCCGGTTTCAGGGACACCTTCCTCGACAGACCTTGACCTGTTGAGCTTTCGGAAAGCAGCAAAGCAATATTTCACAGGTGCAGGAGAGACAAGCAGCACCCCGGCTACACCGGTTACCAAGGAGAGTGTTCAGGTTGTGCGCAAAGCACCCAAAGCAACATCGGGTGGCGGTTGTTAATATTTTGATTATAATTATATTGTATAAATGTAAAAATATAGGACATGGATCGTTTTCTAAACTCAAACAAGCTTTGGTTAGGCTTACCTGCCTTGGCAGTTATCGTCATCTTTATGGCCTATCTATTCAGACCCGATTCGCTCGATTACAAGATGAATGTTGAGGAATCATTAAAGCTTGTGAATGACCCTTCTACACTTGTAGAGATTAAGGATCTTGCTGGAAAACAATTGATCGACATCCGTACCGAGGAAGTTTTTTTGAAAGGCCATCCCGAAGGTGCGATCAATCTACCGATCCGCCAGCTTTTGGACGAAGAATCGCTCGAAACTTTCGATGAGCTGCTCGAAAGCGGTAAAACAGCTGTATTGGTTGGAAATAATGAATTGCAGGCCACTTCCCCACTCTTCCTGCTTCGCCAGATGGGTTACACCAACCTAAAATTGTTAAAGGGCGGATTATCGTCCACCAACGAATTTGTAGCCACAGACCTTGTTGCAACAGAGGTGTCGGTGATTGATACGGCAGCTATTCATGCTAAACCAGCCTTGAGCAATCAAACGGCATCCAATTCACCTTCAATAAAACCAGAATCCATAAAACCGGTCAAAAAAGCTGTTTCGGCAGGTGGGGGTTGTTGATCATCTGGAAATTAAGATTATAATTGTTTTTCATAATCTATTCATTGGGAAATAAGCTGCTGGCGGTTTGTTACTTGCGGCTGGCAATTGCAAGTAAATAAAGAACCACCTAAAACAAAGACCCGAAGCCTAATCAATGCCGGATTTCATCAACGAGATCTCTTTTAATTGATGGTTTTGAGTAAAATAGATGGCGTGTTATATTCAAACCAAATATATTTGGCAAAAAAAAGGCGCAATAATTTATCATCAATGCCCTTACAAAAAAATAATAAAGTTCCACAATATATGGAACATATTTTGTATATTTGCATTAACAAACAATAAAATACAAAGCTTTGGAAATACTACGTAAAGATAGGTTATTAAGGCTTAAAAAGAAGATTAAAGGTAATGTCAAGCTTAACAAAGCTATTGATTCATTGATTATTGATTTAGAAAATGCCAATTGGAGGACAAAAAATGAAATTGTAAGTGATCGACCTGATGCTGATTGCGTTCATAGCGATGGGTTCTATTTCTTCGATATCCATATTCATAGAACAATGATTTTGATTGTTTTCGAAGAGAATGAAGCAACAGTAATATGGACAGGCTCTCACGATGATTACGATTTGACCTTTAAAGGCAACAAAAAAACGATTGAAAATTGGTTAAGAAAACAAGGATTAATTAATTGAATTTAATATGGAAAACCTTGATATAGATAATATTCTGCAAATTGTTCAACTCTCGGATGAGTTGGAATTTGAAAAGGCAAGTGCAATACAACTTAAATTGAGGTGGATGATCAAAGAGGATGAATCATTAAGGCCAATTCGGGATCATCTGCGCTTTTTGATCCGAAACTATGAAAATAAACACTGGTCAAATGTAGATAATGTTACGGATGAACAAATAAACAGCAATTCAAAGGCAGAGTTATTTGTTTCAGCCGAAAATACGTTCATTTATGAGCGAAAGGAACTAATCAAATCAAAATTAAAGGCCTATGGATTACTACAATCTGATTTGGCCAAAATCCTGGGGCATCGCGATAATTATATGTCCGAATTAATAAATGGGGTACGGCCATTTTCAAAAGATGATATCATCATCATTCATAGACTATTAAAGATAAAACTGGATTCTTTGATTTCACCTTTTGTAAAAGAAGACGTTGCCCAGCATGTTCGGGTCACGCTGCAAAAATTGAACAAAGCCAAAGTTAAGCTTTCCAAAAAAGACTATGATTTCGTTTAATCAAACAATCCGCATGGTTGAAAATGAATTGCCAAAGGTATTAACCATAGAAAAACGGATTACTATCAACCTGGCACCTGAATTGGATACACTCCGAAAAGATAAAAACAAAAAATGCCACTAAGACTCTAAGACACCAAGATTTCACAAAGATTATAATATCAACACTATAGCCTTCGTGAAGTCTTTGTGACTTTGTGTCTTTGTGGCAGAAGAAGGCTTTTCGGAGCGCACTCA
>CAIYPA010000364.1 GCA_903927965.1 uncultured Bacteroidia bacterium
CATGTCACTTTCTTTTTCTCTGGTGGCCGCGAAACTGAATTCCCGGGCGAAAAGCGGATCCTGATCCCTTCCCCAAAAGTTGCCACTTACGACCTTCAGCCTGAAATGTCTGCACCCGGTGTAAAGGATGCCATTGTAGCCGAAATCAATGCAAAAAGTGCGGATTTTATCTGTCTCAATTTCGCAAATGGCGATATGGTTGGTCATACGGGTGTCTATACAGCAATACAGGCTGCAGTTAAAGCTATTGACCAATGTGTGAATGAAGTAGTTACTGCTGCACGTGCCAACAACTACGATGTTGTGATCATTGCCGACCATGGAAATGCTGACAATGCCCTTAATGAAGATGGAAGTGAAAACACTGCACACTCATTAAATCCGGTCCCATGTATCTGGGTAACCGATCATACAGAAGCAAAACTGAAGAATGGCATCCTTGCAGACGTTGCACCCACCCTACTCACAATTATGGGCTTGGCTGTGCCATCGGATATGACAGGAAATGTATTGATTGAAAAATAGTTCAAAACAAAAAAAACAACATTGGTTGTGTGTTCCGAAAGTTGGATATGTTTAACGCTAAGAAATTTGGTTTAAACACATCCAACTTTAATACAATCCCGCTCAATTAAAATGCTTCAAATAGGAAAAGCTGTTATCAGTCTGGATATCCTACAAAAGGAATTCTGTTGCGACCTTGAAAAATGCAAAGGTGCATGTTGTGTTGATGGCGACAGTGGTGCCCCGATCACACTAGAAGAGGCCAAGACAATTGAAAGGTTGTACCCTGATTTTTCAGTGTATCTTTCCGATTTTAACAAAGAGGAGATCAAAAAACAAGGGTTTTCTGTTTTTGACAATGATGGTGATCTGGTAACACCCATCGTGGGGAACAATGAATGCGTATTTACTTTTGTTGACGATAAAGGCATTACGAAATGCGCCATAGAACGTGCTTACTTTGAAAAAAAAATCGCATTTCGTAAACCTGTCTCTTGCCATCTTTTCCCAATTCGCATAACTGCTTACAAACGTTTTGACGCAGTAAATTATCAGCAACTCAATATCTGTAAACCAGGTGTGGCTTGTGGAATAGCTAATGGTATCCCACTCTGGAAATACCTTCAGGAACCGCTTGTCCGGAAATATGGGAAAGACTGGTACAAAGACCTCACCTACGCCGCTGAACACTTGGACCTATAATGTCTTCATTTAATAACTGCCAGCTTTGATTTGCCTACTGTATTGTATTTGATTTGATTGAATTGTATTCAGAAAATTGCTATATTTAACCCGAAAACCATATGGTCTAACAATGCTTTTTTAGAGTCAAAATGAAAACCATTCTAAATTTGATCCTTATTTTAAGTAGTGCGTTTTTATCGTTTAAACAAGCTGATTCACAGCCAGTGTACAATAAAATCGTTTTTTCAAGGCAGGAAAGCCAGGATGACTGGGATTTATGGTTAATGGACCTGGAAGGAAATAATCAAACACGTATTTTAAATTCCCCATATAATGATTCTGATCCGCACTTCAGGTCAGATGGTGCAAAAATTCTTTTTACCCGATTGATCAATGGAATTCCTCCAGTTCAGGACATCTTTCTTGTCAATCCTGACGGGACTGGTTTGGTCAACCTCACTTTGGACATCACTGAAGAAGTATCACGACCGAAATGGTCCTGGACAGGCAATCAGGTCGTTTTTTGCAAAACTGTAGGGATCAATGACAAAGACATTTATACTATGAACGCTGATGGAAGTAATAAGAGAGCAATGGTTACAGGGATCAATAATGACGAATGGCCGGCCTTCTCTCCCGATGGCCAAAAGATCACTTTCCAGCGCTATATTGGATCTGCATCCAATCAGAAATCAAAAATCTGTCTTTACAACATCTCCCAAGGAACCACAACAGATTTGACGGACGGATCCAATTTAGATGAAATGCCAACTTTTTCACCGGATGGAAAATACCTTCTTTTTAAACGCGGGACTACAACCCCTGATATTTATCGACTGAAGATTGGTGATGGTACAGTTGAAAATCTGACGTACAACTCAGATTTTGATGAAGCACCTACTTATTCGTACGACGGAACCAAAATTGCGTGGATGCAATCTATATCGGGTATTTCCTCAGCAGAAATTTGGACCATGAACATCGATGGATCGGAAAAAAAACAACTGACATCAAATAGTGTTGCCGATTTTAATCCATCTTTTTCCCCCACAAGTCAAGCTGGTTTCTCAACTACAGCCTATCCTGAAAGGCTATTCAATATTTTTCAATACGGTCAGGATGGACTGGTCTGTAATTACCAATGCATTACCTCCAAAACATTGACATTGGAAATATACGATGTCATGGGGAATATGGTGGTGGGGCGCGATGTTGAAACCTATGCCGGTGAAAATCAATTCTTTATCAGGCAAATTCCACTCAAAAAAGGCATTTATGTGGGGATTTTGTTTGATCATCGAGGTTGTCTTGGAGGCTCCAAATTCATTTTCAGGAATTAGATCAGGTAGTAAACTGTATTAATCAATCTCAAAAAGATGTTTTGAGTCAAAGATTGCAAGACACCAGTAACAAGATTTTAGTACCACAGTATCATAAAGACTTATGAATCAAATCAATGACCAACCTTGGATCAAGGTTATTCTCGCTCCTTATGATTATCTTAGCCTTTTCATAAAATGGAGCCCGTTTCTTTAAAGCTTCGTCGATAAATAAAACCAGCTCATCGCGAGTTTTCCCTACAATGAGAGGACGCTCAGTTTTTGATTTAATCAACCGACATGCAAGCACCTCTGTATCAGGTGATATATAAACAGTTATCCCATTGCTGTTCATCAATTCCATATTATTGAAAAAACATGGGGCTCCACCTCCTGTCCCTACAACAACATCCTCGAATTGTGAAACTTCGATTAAAGCAGCGCGTTCTTTTTCACGGAAAGCACTTTCTCCCTCTTCAGCAAAAATTGCCGGAACTGTTTTAAAATACCGCTCTTCGATGTATTTATCAAGATCAATAAAGCTAATTTTCAATAAATCAGCAATTTTCCGTCCGATTGTGGATTTTCCGCAACCCATGTATCCAACCAGGTAAATCCTCATTACTCAAAGTTTAATTCCATCTGACTTGAATCATTTTCACTCGTTGCCGGACGAATAATCTCGAAGGGAACTTCATCAATCTCAGGGAGTATTTCTTCAGGCTTGATATCCTCATCCTTTATTGTTGGTTCAAGTTCACGAATGTTGCTCACTTCATAAGTTGACAATCGCTTACCTTTGGCCTTATAGGATTTGACACCAATAAAATCCGACACCTCTATAATTTCGTTTTCACGGTTGTGTTCACCTCCAAACTCAATTTCAAGTCGCGGATAGGTGACCCATGTGATGCTGACCAATTTATTACCGGAATGTTCACCAATGAATTTTGAGTGCTTTCCCCCATTGCTTTCAACCTGAAACCGTTTGACATAGTAGTAGTTCTGCTCGGCATCAAAATAGACAACAGAGGCAATCTTTTCAGAACGGAATTTTTCAATTAAAAGGATATTCTTCTCAAAATGATTCTCTAAATCATAAGAATAGATCTGATAACCACCATCTTTGTCGATTACAAGTATTTTCTCATCGCCCGAAAACTCCCCAATGTATTTTCCGCGACCATCGGCATTCAGTCGCAAAACGTCCTCGTCAAACCAAATTTTCCGTCCACCAAGGGTAGAAACACCTTTCTCTTTTAGAGTCACCTTATGCACTTCATTCTTTGTGACCAGATTGCCCATCGATTGCCGCCCTTTTATCGCCAACTGGGCCATATCAATTTCGCTAACCAATTTTTTCAGCAAAGGCTTTGGTTTATAGGTAATCCGCAAAACTTCTGCTTCCCCATTGGGATTGGCACTAAAATAAAGAATACGCGAACCCTCGGTTCCAAGTGTCATATTGTACTCTTTGTCCCGTGTAACGCCAGTAACACTGAAACGTTTCATATAAACATAACCAGCTTTGCCATCGCGGTAAACAAGGTTATAAATGGTGCGACTGTCATTTTTACCAAATATTGCGGTATGAATCATATTCTTACCAATAAATGCCTTCTCGCTTACTTTTGTAATATTGTATGTCCCATCCCTACGGAAAACAATGATATCGTCGATGTCTGAGCAATCGCATAAATATTCTGCTTTTTTCAAACCCGTCCCTATAAAACCTTCTTCACGGTCAATATACAGCTTTTCGTTTGCGACAGCTACCTTGGCTGCTTCAATATTTTCAAAACTTCGAATTTCTGTTTTGCGTTCTCGTCCTTTCCCATATTTAACCTTCAAATGCTCATACCAGTTAATCGAAAAAGGAATAATATTATTAATATTGGCAAGTACCTCATCTATAGCATCTTCAATTCCTCTGATTATTTCATTTGCTTTATCGGTATTGAATTTCAAAATGCGCCCCATTTTGATTTCCATCAGCCTAAGAATGTCTTCGCGAGTGATTTCACGCCTGAATTTTGGTTTCCATGGAGCAAGACGTTCATCAATGTGGGCAATTGCCTCATCCATATTTGCTGAATCTTCAAAAGCTTTGTCCTTATAGATCCTTTCGTCAATAAAGATCTGTTCAAGCGACGAAAAATGCCATTGTTCTTCCAGTTCTCCCATCCGGATTTCCAGTTCCAATTTCAGCAAATCAACTGTATTGTCAACCGATTTTTTGAGGATTTCGGACACATTGATAAATCGAGGTTTATCATTCTCAACAATACAGGCATTGGGGGAAACAGACACTTCACAATCGGTGAAAGCATAAAGAGCATCAATGGTTTTATCGGAACTGATCCCAGGCATTAAATAGATCATGATCTCGACATTAGCCGCTGTATTGTCGTCAATCTTGCGAACTTTGATCTTGCCTTTGTCATTGGCTTTCACGATCGATTCAATCAGTGAAGAAGTTGTTCTTCCAAACGGTATTTCTGTAATTACCAGAGTTTTACTATCCTGTTTTTCAATCTTTGCCCGTATCTTTACCGCGCCTCCCCTTAATCCATCATTGTATTTGGAGACATCAATATAACCTCCTGTAGGAAAATCCGGGAACAACTCAAAATCCTTGTGTTTTAAATAGCTGATGCAAGCATCAAGCAGCTCAATAAAATTATGGGGAAGTATTTTAGATGCCAATCCCACTGCAATACCTTCGACACCCTGAGCCAATAACAATGGGAATTTAACGGGTAAGGTAACTGGCTCCCTGTTCCGGCTATCATAGGACAATTGCCATTTGGTAGTTTTAGCATTAAAAAGAACTTCCAACCCAAACTTTGAAATCCTTGCTTCAATATAGCGCGGAGCTGCTGCGCCATCTCCGGTCAGGATATTTCCCCAGTTGCCTTGGGTATCGATAAGCAAATCCTTCTGTCCCAACTGGACAAGGGCATCTCCGATCGATGCATCACCATGTGGATGGTACATCATGGTTTGTCCGATGATATTGGCCACTTTGGTATATCTTCCGTCATCCATTTGCTTCATTGCATGGAGGATACGGCGCTGAACAGGTTTTAGTCCATCGTTGACATAGGGTACTGCCCGTTCAAGTATAACGTATGAAGCATAATCGAGGAACCAATTCTGGTACATCGACGACAAATAAATAATATGGTGCAACTC
>CAIYPA010000365.1 GCA_903927965.1 uncultured Bacteroidia bacterium
GGTAGGTTTGTCACGGTTACATATTGCAGATTCCGTAAATGACAGTCTCGAAAGGATGCAACTTCAGCATATCGACCTTTTATATATCCATGGTGTTGACCCCATTACCCCATTGGAAGAGACCATGCGCGGACTTGAGGACGTGATGCGCTCGGGCAAGGTCCGCTACATCGGCGTAAGCAACCACCCTGCCTGGATGGTCATGAAAGCAAATGCCTATGCCGAAAAAATGGGTTGGGGAAAATTTGTTGCTACCCAGAACTACTATTCAATTGCAGGACGCGAAATTGAACGCGAAATCGCGCCAATGGCCATCAGCGAAGGGATCGGAATTATGCCATGGAGCCCACTGGCAGGAGGATTTTTATCGGGCAAGTTCACTCGCAACAACGAAATTGCAGGTGACAGCAGGAGGGATGCGTTTAATTTTCCACCAGTCAACAAGGAAAAAGCTTATGATATTATCGATGTGTTGATCCGAATCGGCCAGAAATATCAGGTCTCGGCCGCACAGATTGCGCTTGCGTGGTTACTTGTCCAACCTGGAGTCACAAGTGTGATTATTGGGGCAAAAAAACAGGAACAATTGATCGACAATCTTGGCGCTGTAAATATTCAACTTACGCTTGAGGAATTGCAGGAACTCAATCAGGTTAGTGAACTTGAACCAGAGTACCCTGCGTGGATGGTCAACCGCCAATCGCAGGGAAGGTACCCCAGTTAAGGTACCCACCATTTAATATTATTGAGTTGTCACAATTTATTACTATCTTGCATAAGAAAAAACAAAACTAAAACAATATGGAAAATCTATTTCTCAAGTACATGAATGAACGCAACTTGACCGATAAAAAAAAGGCCTTTTCAGCTGGGCCTGTTATCACGATTTCAAGGGAATGTGGTTGTGGGGCGAGTGCCGTTGCGGATAAATTGACCAATCGCATCAACGAGATCGTCAACGAACCGGAAAAAAAGTGGAAATGGGTGAACAAGGAAATTTTAAACCGAGTATCTGAAGATTTAAAAGTAAATCCACAACATGTTCTGGATCATCTGGATGCGGGAAACACCAACTTCTTCGATGATTTTGTGGCTTCGTTCACTGAGAAATATTATGTACACGACACGAAAATCAGGAAGGTGATCGAAGAGGTGGTCCGCCATATTGCGATCCAGGGAAAAGTAGTGATCGTTGGCCGTGGAAGTGAGGCACTTACATTTGACATACCGCTATCCATCAAAGTAAAGCTCTTTGCGCCATTGAACTGGAGGGTCAAGGAAGTCTGTGAACGTTCCAAGATAACGCATGAAGAAGCCCAAAAAATGGTAGAGAAAGTTGATTCCCAGCGTTCGAAATTCAGGGACTCCTTCCTTGAAAAAAACCACAATGTCCTTGCAAACGACATTGAGTTCAACTGTGCGAAATTCACACAGGATGAAATCGTTGAGGTGATCTTGAAGATCGCCGAGTTAAGGCGTCTTTTTGAACACCAAAGTTTCCATTGAAATGGGTTACATGGACGAATATTCGAAATATTCGGGACTGATATTCCAAATGTCCGCGATCGCCGTTATTGGCATTTTAGGTGGCATTAAGTTGGATAAAGTTCTGAATATGAAGCATCCGGTCTTTACCATTGTCCTTACAATCGTCTGTACATTGATTGCCCTCTACCATCTTTTTCATACCCTCTTAAAAAAATAGGTCTCCTTCAAAATTCCAAAACGAATAATTTTTAGTCAATGATCACACCTTCGGGAAAATTCCTCCTTAAAATTTCAGTCTTTACCTTAATCATAATTGTTATATCGGTAGCGTTGTTTTCGACTATTTTGAAAACTTATTATTTTAAAGCCTTTGTCATCCAGGTTATGCTGATCACAGTGGTAACAACGGTCGGACATCTGTTGGTGGCAAAAGCTGTCAAAAAAAATATTCGAAAGTTCACTACTGCATATATGGCTTCAGTAACCTTAAAATTAGTGGTTTATCTCATATATCTTTTGTTATCACTATTGATCGACCATACCGGGGTGGTCCAATTCGTTCTAACTTTTCTGGTTCTGTATCTTTTCTACACCATTTTTGAGGTTGTGGAAGTGTTAAGATTCCTGAAAAAACAATCAAATATTATTTCATAACATGATTTTTTTTCTATTTTTGCACGACAATATAACGAAATGATGCGAGTCACCAAACTATTTACGTTACTGCTAATATTGCTTATGGTATGCTCCTCTCTCCTGAGGGCAAATGACGAAACCACCGGCAAAAACTCTGAGGCACCAGAAAAATTCAATGTAGGAAAACTGATTTTTGAACACATTAAGGATGGTTACGAGTGGCACATCTTCAAAGTAGGCCAAACCCATGTTTCAATTCAACTTCCCGTACTCGTATATAGCACACACTCTGGTTTTCATGCTTTTATGTCTGGCAATTTCCATCATGGGGAAGAAATGTACGACAATTTTAAGATCGCGAAAGAGGGAAAATACGAAGGCAAGGTTGTCGAGATACTTGCAGATGGTTCCGAACTTAAACCCTGGGATTTTTCGATCACCAAAAATGTGACTTCCTTGTTGCTTAGTATTGTGTTCATTCTATGGGTTTTCCTTTCGATCGCAAAAAGATATTCCGAGAATTACGCCCGGGCACCGAAAGGAATCCAAAGTTTCATAGAACCGGTCATTCTCTTTATCCGTGACGATATCGCTCGCCCCTCATTGGGAGCCAAAAACTACGAAAGGTTCCTACCTTTTTTGCTGACAATCTTCTTCTTTATTTTCATAAATAACCTTCTTGGTTTAGTTCCGTTTTTCCCTGGAGGAGCCAATTTGACTGGCAACATTTCCGTGACCCTGGTTTTGGCATTGTTCACGTTTACGATTACAACGATCAATGGGACAAGTGATTATTGGATGCACATCATCAATGCTCCCGGAATCCCCTGGTGGTTAAAGCTTCCATTCCCATTGATGCCGATTGTTGAACTTTTGGGTGTTTTTACAAAACCATTTGTATTGACCATCCGGTTGTTTGCCAACATTACTGCAGGGCATATTGTCGCACTGGCCTTTTATTGTTTGATTTTTATCTTCGCTGAATTCAGTTCTGTCGCTTCGGTTGGTGTATCGGTTATTTCGGTTGCTTTCACAATTTTCATGAGCATACTGGAATTATTGGTAGCTTTTATCCAGGCCTATGTATTTACCTTGTTATCAGCGATTTACTTTAGTATGGCCCTTGAGAAACACGAGAAACATGCAGAATTGCATTAACATTTATCTGAGCAATTTTTTGAGAATATTTATATTTTAATTTAATAATTTAAACACAAATTTGTATGACAACATTAGCAATAATTCTACAAGTTGCTGCGAATATGGCAATTGCTAAAATGGGTGCAGGAATAGGGGCCGGTCTGGCTGCAATCGGTGCAGGTATTGGTATTGGTCGTATTGGTGGTTCAGCAGTTGAGGCGATTGCCCGTCAGCCTGAAGTTTCCGGCGAAATCCGTTCAAACATGATCGTTGCTGCCGCATTGATAGAAGCAGTTGCTTTCTTTGCAATTGTCATCTGTTTTTTGATCATCTTCGTTTAAATCATCTGACGAAGTGCCATTTGTGATGGCCTTGGATTGTGTTCAAGTTTAATTGACATAAAAATATCATTATGGGATTATTAATGCCGGATTTTGGATTGTTTTTCTGGATGTTACTCTCTTTCTCGTGCTTATTGCTCATTATGAAGCGGTTCGCATGGGGTCCGATTTTAAAGGCACTCTCTGAACGTGAAAATTCGATTGAAGAAGCCCTTAAATCGGCCGAACTTGCAAAAGAAGAGATGACACGTTTACAGACTGGGAACGAGAAAATTCTGAAAGACGCGATTCTTGAACGCGAAAAAATTGTAAAAGAAGCACGTGATCTGAAAGAATCGATTATCAGGGATGCCAAAGTTGAGGCCATCGTTGAGGCCAATAAGGTTTTGGAAAACGCAAGGGCTGCTATCGAATTTGAACGGATTGCCGCTATTGCCGACATTAAAAACCTGATTGCGAATTTCTCTGTCGAGATTGCGGGCAAAATATTAAAGGAAAAGCTGGGGGACGAAAAACTGCAGAAAGAACTCGTCAAAGATTATATCGACCAGATTAATATCAATTAGATCAGGTTGTTGAACCAATTCTTTATTTATCGGGATTCTTTCCTAAAATATAAATTACAATGGACGAGAGTAAAATCTCTGTAAGATATGCAAAGGCGTTGTTGAGTTTGGCAAGGGAAAAAAAGTTGCTGGAAGCCGTAAAGACCGACATGGAAATCATCTTCCAACTTTTTGAAACCACTCCCGGGTTTACTCAATTGCTTGAAAGTCCTGTTGTTGGGACAAATGAAAAGCGGAAACTTTTTGAAAATGTTTTCGCCAACCGCATAAATGCACTGACCTACTCTTTTCTTGAGCTGTTGTTTACCAATAATCGTGAGGCCTATTTAAAGGCCATAACACGTAACTTTCTCGAATCGTATCGCAAGGCGAGCGGCTATAAGATTGCGAAGATGGTGAGTGCGATTGAAATAGATCCGACTACCATTGAACAGTTCAAGGCATTGATCCGCAAGCATTTTTCGACTGAAGTTGACCTGACCTGCAATGTTGATCCTGCGCTTATTGGCGGGTTCATATTGCAAGTCGAAGATCAGCAGATCGATGCCAGTGTCGCCGCCAAATTAAAAAGGCTTAAACGAGAACTTCTGGAAAGTCAGAGATAGAGTATAGAAATAAAATTTTTTAAATGTTGATATTATGGCTGGAATAAAACCTGCTGAAGTTTCCGAAATTCTGAAAAAACAGTTGGAGGGTTTCAAAAGTGAAGCCGAATATGCCGAAGTGGGAACCGTATTGCAAGTTGGCGACGGCATCGCACGCGTATATGGATTGTCCAATATTCAGGCCAACGAAATGGTTGAATTCGACTCAGGGGTGATGGGTATTGTATTGAACCTCGAAGAAGATAACGTAGGATGCGTTTTGTTGGGTTTATCGGGAAAGATCAAAGAGGGTGACCAGGTAAAACGGACAAATAAAATCGCCTCCATCAATGTGGGCGAAGGTTTGCTGGGTCGTGTCATCAACACACTTGGTCAACCAATGGACGGGAAAGGGCCGATCAATGGACCCCTGTATGAGCTTCCACTCGAAAGAAAGGCTCCAGGGGTTATCTACCGTCAACCGGTAAACGAACCTCTCCAGACAGGCATCAAGGCAATTGATGCCATGATCCCGATTGGCCGCGGTCAAAGGGAGCTAATCATTGGCGACAGGCAAACTGGCAAAACGGCAATTGCCATTGACACGATTATCAATCAGAGGGAGTTTTTCGAAAAAGGTTCACCAGTCTATTGCATTTATGTGGCAATTGGCCAGAAAGGATCGACTGTTGCAAATATCGCCAAAACTCTTGAAGAGAATGGCGCGATGCCTTACACGGTAATCGTTATGTCAACTGCTTCTGACCCTGCTGCCCTCCAGTTTTACGCACCATTTGCTGGTGCCGCGATTGGGGAGTTTTTCAGGGACACGGGCCGCTCTGCTTTAATTGTTTATGACGATTTATCAAAACAGGCTGTCGCTTACCGCGAAGTTTCCTTGTTGTTGCGCAGGCCACCGGGTCGCGAAGCTTATCCTGGAGACGTATTCTACTTACATTCAAGGTTGCTTGAACGTGCAGCAAAAATCAATACGACCGAAGCGGTTGCCAAACAGATGAACGATGTTCCTGAAACGATCAGGCACCTGATCAAAGGTGGCGGTTCCCTGACAGCTCTTCCGATCATTGAAACACAAGACGGTGACGTATCGGCCTACATCCCGACCAACGTAATTTCGATTACTGACGGTCAGATATTCCTCGAATCGACTTTATTCAATTCAGGTATCCGTCCGGCAATCAATGTGGGTATTTCTGTTTCACGTGTTGGTGGAAATGCTCAGATAAAGGCGATGAAAAAAGTTGCCGGTACACTGAAGATCGCACAGGCAGAATTCCGTGAACTTGAAGCATTCTCCAAATTTGGTTCGGACCTTGATGCAGCTACTAAGAACGTACTTGAAAAAGGCGCACGAAACCTTGAAATCCTGAAACAACACCAGTTCTCGCCAATGCGGGTCGAAAAGCAAATTGCTATCCTATATTGCGGTACAAAAGGTTTGTTGATGAACGTTCCAAAAAATGCCATCCACGATTTCGAGATTGAATTCCTTGAAGTGTTGGGTGCGAAATATTGCAATACACTCGATACGTTAAGCAGGGGAATCATCGGTGATAGTGAAATGCTTGTGATTGAAACTGTAGCCAAAGAAGTTGCTGCCAAATATAAATTTTAAATGGCTAATTTAAAGGACATAAGAACCAGGATTGCTTCGGTAAAATCGACGCAGCAGGTGACCAATGCCATGAAAATGGTTTCTGCGGCTAAATTACGCAAAGCCCAGGATGCCATTATTCAGATTCGTCCTTATGCCGATAAACTGAATGAAATTCTGACAAACGTTAACAGCAATTTTGATTCGGACGTTGACAACAAATATGCTGACCGCAAAAACAAGGATAGGATCCTGATTATTGCAATTTCCTCAAACAGAGGTCTTTGCGGAGGATTCAATTCAAATGTGGTCAAAAAAGCCACAGAGCTTTACACGCAGACTTTTGAAGATTATTCCAAAATGGGAAAAGTGGATATTGTAGCGATCGGGAAAAAAGCTGTCGATGGTTTGAAGAGCAAAGGGATTAAAGTGAACAAAAGCTTTAACGAACTGTACGACAACCTAAGTTATGCATCGGTAAGTGAAATCGCACAATGGCTTATGGATCAATATGCATCAGGAGATTATGACCATGTTGAACTGATTTATAACCAGTTTAAAAATGCTGCCTTTCAAAATCTCGTCAGCGAGCAGTTTTTGCCTGTAGGACATCGGGGAGCATCAGCAAATAAAACAAGGAAAGTAGTTCATAAAGCCAATTATCTTTTCGAACCATCCATACAGGAAATAGCAGAGAAAATAATTCCCCAATCACTTCGGACACAATTGTTCAAAGCAATTCTTGATTCAGTTGCTTCAGAACATGGTGCGAGAATGACAGCAATGCACAAGGCAACAGACAATGCCACATCGTTGATGCGAGAGCTGAAACTGAAGTACAATCAGGCACGACAGGCTTCGATCACAAACGAAATTTTGGAAATTGTGAGCGGCGCCAATGCGATGAAGGGATAGTTTGGAAGGGATGAAGGGGAGAATTAGAGAAGAGGAGAAATGGGAGAATTGGGATGGCAGAAGAGTTTGGTTCACAATTCGATAAAATAGAGTTTAAGGAATTTAGGAATAAAGAAATTCAATAAAATTAAAAGAATATGTTGCAATCCAAAGGCAGAATCATTCAGGTAATCGGACCTGTTGTTGATGTTAGCTTCGAGCAAGAAGGAAATGAGTTGCCGAAAATATATGAAGCACTCGAAATCACGCGGGAAAATGGTCAAGTTTTAATTCTTGAATGTCAACAACATATTGGCGAGAATACCGTCCGAACCGTAGCCATGGACTCCACTGACGGATTATCGCGCGGAATGGAGGTTATTTCTACCGGGAAATCGATTTCCATGCCTGTAGGAGATGACATCAAAGGGCGTTTGCTCAATGTGATCGGTGAGGCCATCGACGGAATTGGTCCGATTGCCAAAACAAGGAGTTACGAAATCCACAATGAACCTCCACGTTTTGAGGACCTTTCGACCGAAAAAGAGGTGCTATTCACAGGGATCAAGGTAATCGATTTGCTCGAACCTTATTCCAAAGGAGGTAAGATTGGCCTCTTTGGTGGTGCTGGAGTTGGTAAGACGGTAATTATCATGGAGTTGATCAATAATATCGCGAAGAAATATGATGGCCAATCGGTTTTTGCGGGTGTAGGTGAAAGGACACGTGAAGGAAACGATTTGCTGCGCGAAATGATCGAATCGGGTGTTATCCGCTATGGGGAAGCATTCAAGGAAGATATGGAGAAAGGCGGATGGAACCTCGACCTTGTTGATCGGGAGGAATTGGCCAAATCGAAAGCAACACTTGTTTTTGGACAGATGAACGAACCACCAGGTGCCCGTGCAAGGGTAGCCCTTTCAGGTTTAGCCGTTGCCGAATATTTCCGCGATGGTGACAAAAAGGGAAAAGGGAACGATATCCTTTTCTTTGTGGACAATATCTTCAGGTTTACCCAGGCCGGATCCGAAGTATCTGCTCTTCTTGGGCGTATGCCATCTGCTGTAGGTTATCAACCAACCCTTGCAACTGAAATGGGTTTGATGCAGGAAAGGATCACATCGACTAAATATGGGTCAATTACCTCTGTACAGGCAGTTTACGTTCCTGCTGATGACTTAACCGACCCGGCTCCTGCAACAACGTTTGCGCACCTTGATGCAACAACTGTTTTGAACAGGAAAATTTCAGAAATGGGGATTTACCCTGCTGTTGACCCGTTGGATTCGACTTCCCGTATTTTATCAGCCGACATTGTCGGAAAAGAACATTACGATACCGCACAACGTGTTAAAGAGCTTTTGCAGCGTTACCGCGAATTGCAGGATATCATTGCGATCCTTGGAATGGACGAACTCTCTGAAGCTGATAAACTTATCGTTCACAGGGCAAGGCGTGTTCAGCGTTTCTTGTCACAACCGTTCCATGTTGCTGAAATTTTCACTGGTGTTAAAGGTGTTTGGGTGCCAATCGAAGAAACGATCAAAGGGTTCAACGCGATCATCGATGGTCAAGTCGATCAATATCCTGAAACAGCATTTAGCATGGTTGGCACAATTGATGAGGCCATCGAAAAAGGCGAAAGATTGCTTGCCGAATCAAAATAAATTCAAAATCAACTAGTAACGGATTGAATTATGTTAGTCCTCGAAATTATTACTCCTGAAAAAAAGCTGTTTACCGGAGCAATCAAAATTGTCAAATTGCCTGGTACAATGGGGTCGTTTGAAATCATGGAGAATCACGCTGCCATTATTTCGACCCTTGGAAAAGGGACAGTCAGGGTAAAGGAGCTCAATGGAACCGTCTCCAATTTTGAAATTGAAGGCGGCCTTGTCGAGATGTCTGACAATGAAGTGAAAGTACTGGTTGAGATGTAAATATTTGTCCTGCAAAGGAATACATTAAGGGCTTTTAGACTGTAACAGGTCAGGTTGGGGTTATATTCCTTTATCTGACGGATTACATTCTAAAAGCCTTATTAATTGTAAAGTAGATGTCTAAAAACCTTATTTTCCGAAACATACCTTAGAATTCAAGACAACGATTAAAAAACCCAATCAATCTTGAAAATTCCCCTCAATGGAGGGGTGGCGAAGCCGGGGTGGTTAACACATAACCAATTGGTTGGTAAGTATCATTTCAAACGACAAACCCAAATAACGAATCCGATATCCATCCATTTTATCAACCCAAAATCACAAAACTTACAAATCGTAAGGAACACTACCCCTATTAAATCTGCTTTAATCAAAAAGATTCGAAAAGAATGTCAAATTTTCAGGAATAAGACCTGAAATTTATCATCCTTTTTTTACTTTTGGCAAAACATGAACCGGTTGGAATGTGCGGTTGCTGATTAAGTTGAAACTATCATAGGATTGACAATTATAAACTGTTATTTATTAATCATATACAAAAAAATGGCTACAAATTATTTTAAGAATTATCCGAATCAGGAAGGTTTTTTTGAAGAATACGGTGGAAGTTTTTTACCCCCACATCTTCAGGCAGAAATGGAAAAGATTACTGATGCTTATTTTTCGATCAGTAAATCGCACAATTTTATTTCTGAATTACGGAGCATCCGTAAACATTATCAGGGAAGGCCAACACCAACTTATTTCTGTAACAGGTTGTCAACCAAGTATGGCGGTAGAGTTTATTTGAAACGTGAAGACCTTAACCACACAGGTGCCCACAAATTGAACCATTGCATGGGAGAAGCTTTGCTTGCAAAATATCTTGGTAAAAAGAAACTGATTGCCGAAACTGGCGCTGGTCAGCATGGTGTTGCCCTGGCAACTGCAGCGGCCTATTTTGGCTTGGAGTGCGAGATCCACATGGGTGAAGTCGATATCATCAAAGAACATCCCAACGTTGTCAGGATGAAGATCCTTGGGGCTAAGGTTGTTCCGGTATCTTTCGGATTAAAAACCTTGAAAGAGGCAGTTGACTCTGCTTTTGTTGCCTATATGAACGATTTTGAGAATAGCATTTACTGCATCGGATCTGTTGTAGGACCACATCCATTCCCAATGATGGTTCGTGATTTCCAGCGTGTTGTGGGTATCGAAGCCAAAGAGCAATTCCTTGAAATGACAGGTGAGCTTCCAGATAACGTAGTTGCCTGTGTTGGTGGTGGCAGCAATGCGATGGGGATCTTCTCTGCTTTCCTTGAAGAGGAGGAGTGTAAACTTTGGGGTGTGGAACCGGCTGGCCGCTCTCTCGAATTGGGCGAACATGCAGCTACAATGACCATGGGAATACCGGGCATCATCCACGGTTTCAAATGCTATTTGCTGCAAGACGAAAAAGGTGAGCCATCCCCGGTTTATTCATGTGCCAGTGGTTTGGATTATCCGGGTGTCGGACCGGAACACAGCATGTTGAAAGACCTTAAAAAAGTCAATTACGTTTCGGCTACTGATATCGAAACCATCGATGCATTTTATGAATTGAGCCGCCTTGAAGGGATCATCCCTGCCTTGGAAAGTGCCCATGCCGTTGCCCATGCCCTTAAGCTTGCCAAGGAGAATCCAAGGCAATCGATTTTGGTCAACCTGAGTGGCCGTGGCGATAAAGATGTCGATTATGTAATCGAAAAATATGGTTTACCTGAATAAGTTGTTTATTTACAGGTTGTTATAAAATATAACCCCGAAACCGAAATATCCTGGTTTCGGGGTTTTTAGTGGAAAAGGTGATTGGTGAGGCTAGGTGATGAAATTATTTAAGGGATCTTTTATCGAATTATTTTGCTGAAAAGGCCACACATGAAATGGATAAGCTTTGGACTGAAAACAACTGGAACAATAAAACAATTGATGTTTGGGCTAATGAGCATATGAGAACACCAATGACAAGCATTTAATGTTATAAAGTCAATAGGGTTCGCACCCAACATGATATTGCCTGATAATTTCTAACCATATCACAAGCAGAATCTCTCTCAGAAGCTGTCATTGCACAGAGTGCGGTACAATCTAAATTTGAAAGATAATCATCTGCACGACAACTTGTTCCTGCCTGTCCCGATTTTCGGGGATCCTTCGGAAAAGCAATTCCATTCTAGGAAGGACTATGCCAAAAAACCATGTACTGGATTGCTTAACAAATATTTAAGATAGTAGTCATCCCCGTCCGAAGGGAGATTTTCACTTTTAAGAACCTTTGATTGCGGACGGTTTTCGTGTTGCCATTTTACCCTGGGTGGCGCAGTCCCAGGTAGTAGCTGCTCTTTTTATGAAATTTGTCCGGGGACCACTTACCCAGGGCTATTGATATTAATCCCCTTCGGGGAATTGGCTAGTGCGTGATTTTGAAACACTTCCAATACCGATAAACAAATACCGAGTAGTTTTTTTGAAAACAACCTCAAAAAAAATCTTCCATCAAAGCCCAAAATTGCCAAAAATAATATAGACTAATAGATTGATATTAAATTTATTCCCCTAATTTTGAAGATCAATAATTGACCCCAATGTTTTATTTGCATTCGGATAATAGATAACCAATCACCATAAAATATGACTGAAAGAAAGAAAAAGTCTGGCCAGGCCGAATTTGTAAAATGGTTCAATCCACTTTAAAATGCTCTGCGCGAAATTGGCGGTTCAGGTAAACCAAAGGAGATTGTTAACCAGATTGCCAAAGACTTACGAATTCCTGATGAACAACTGGAAGAAACCATGAAATCGGGGATTTTGAGATTTGGTAATCAGGTAGCTTGGGCAAGACAGTATTTAGTATGGTAAGGGCTTATCGATGACTCAAAACGGGGTGTTTGGACACTTTCTCCAAAAGGACAAAATTTAACGCTTACAATCGAAGAATCAAGAGCCATATTTCTAAAATGGGTCGATATTCATCAGAAAGTAAGGAATAATAAATCTGAACCACAATTAATTGAAAGACAGGAAGAAGAAGAGCCTGAAGAACTTGAACATGAAATTGCACCAACTTTGTTGGAAGTCTTACAAGCGGTAAATCCTATTGGTTTTGAACACATTTGTAAAAGGCTTTTAAGAGAACACGGTTTTGAAGATGTTGTTGTAACACAAGCTTCCCATGATGGAGGAATCGATGGTTACGGAACATTAAAGCTTAACCCTTTTGTCAATATTAAAGTTTTGTTTCAATGCAAAAGATACAAAGGAACAGTGCCGAGAGCCCATATTGGTGATTTCAGAAACGCGATGATTGGAAGAGCAGAAAAAGGGATCATTATTACAACTGGTACCTTTTCAGAAGATGCAAAACGTGAAGCATCAAGAGATGGAGCACCACCTATAGAACTCATTGACGGAAAGAAACTTGTTGAGCTCTTTGAATTTGTGCAACTTGGTGTTAAACCTAAAACCGTATTTGAGGTTGATTACAGCTTTTTTGAACAGTATATGAGTAAATAATATTTAAATAAGTATTTGTTTTGATTTTGCTGGACATGCATATGAATCGAATGATTCTCTTATCTTCCAAACATAATACGTGAAATTGATCATTAAAAAGGGAAGACTTCCCACATTTTGGAATGTCTCCCCTTAATTAAAAGCATATTTTTAAGTATCTAAATGTCAATATCTTACCTTGGACTCCTAACCAACCTTCTTCTGTTGATGCTGGCTTCCAGTTTGGAGGGTGGTGAGAATGCAGGACGTTGCTGCGACCGTTGTTGGTGCTGTTGTTTTGGTGCCTTAACAGGATGATGGTCCAGCAATGGATAAGGGTGGTTTTCGACAACAGGGATCCTTTTACGGATCAGCTTTTCAATGTCTTTTATCAATGGTTTCTCTTCTGCATCACAGAAAGAATAAGCAGAACCTTTGGCCCCTGCCCTACCTGTCCGGCCAATGCGGTGAACATAGGTCTCCGAAACATTGGGGATCTCGTAATTGATCACAAACTCCATTTCATCAATGTCTATTCCACGGGCAGCAATATCAGTGGCTACAAGCACCCTTGTGGTTAAGTCTTTAAAATTGGCCAATGCCCTCTGACGGGCATTCTGTGCCTTATTGCCATGGATCGCCTCAGCCTTGATGTTGTGGCGCAATAACTCTTTAACAACCTTATCGGCGCCATGTTTAGTGCGTGTAAACACAAGGGCTGACTTCATCTTCTTCTGGTCAAGCAAATCGATCAAAAGGGCGTTCTTGTTCCCTTTGTCAACAAAGTACAGGAATTGCTCTATAATATCGACCGTTGGGGCACCTGGTGTAATCTCAACTTTGACGGGATTTTTCAGGATCGTATCGGCCAGCTTTACAATCTCCGCAGGCATTGTGGCCGAAAAAAACAACGATTGCCGTTTACGGGGAAGGGCGGCGATAAGTTTTTTGACATCGTGGATAAAACCCATGTCCAACATGCAATCGGCTTCATCCAAAACAAAGATCTCTATATCCTTTAAAGAGATAAATCCTTGGTTCATAAGGTCGAGCAAACGACCCGGAGTGGCAACTAAAATATCAACCCCTCTTTGTAAAGCCTGTGTCTGTGAAAACTGGTTGACACCCCCAAAGATAACCGTATAAGCCAACTTTGTATGCCGGCCATAATTCTTAAAACTTTCGCCAATCTGGATAGCCAACTCGCGGGTTGGTGTAACAATCAAACTCCTGATTTTCTTGCGTTTATCGTAAGATTGATTTGTACTTAACAATTGGAGGATCGGGATAGCAAACGCTGCGGTTTTACCTGTTCCGGTCTGGGCACATCCCAATAAATCACTTCCATCCAATACGATGGGAATTGCCTGGGACTGAATGGGGGTTGGGGTGGAATAACCTTCTTCCTGAAGTGATTGAAGAATAGGTTCAATAATTTGTAACGACTTAAATGACATGAATCTTTTTTAGACAGCAGTCATTTCAATAAAATAAAATCCTGCTGATATGAAATATTCCGCAAAGATAAGAATATAAACCGGTAAATGGCTATTTTAATATCAATTGATATACAATGACTTACAATAATTAATAAAAAAAATGCCACGAAAAATACTTCCCGTGGCAAATTTAATTCCCAATTTACAGAAATTTAGTTCATTCCTGGCATACCTGGCATAAGCTCACTGTTGTTGCCATTCATTCCAGGATGCATTCCCATTTTACCATTCATTCCCGGACGCATTCCCAATCTGCCTTTCATTCCTTTTGCATTTCCAAGCCTACCCCTCATTCCTTTATCCTTTCCCATTTTACCTTTCATTAGGTCGAATTTCAATCGTTGTTCATCGGTAAGCTGGGCACGCATTTCCATGTGGTGTTTCGCCATTATTTTTGCAATTTGAACACGGATTGAAGCGATTTTCTCAATGTTCTTGTCAATTGCCCCCATATCAGGCTTCTCGGCTGTCATCAACGTTTTCTGATGGGCTTCCGCTTCTCCCAATTCACCCTTTAATGGTTGGATTTGTTTCTGCATTGCCATCATTCCCTTTTTAAATGCCTCCTTTTGAACATCGGTAAGGTTCAATCCCTGCATCGGCCCCATTGGCCCATGGTTCATCTGCATTTGCTTGTGGTCAAGCATAACTTTCATTGAACCAGTTTCCTTTGTCTGGGCTACAACTGCTACGGACAAGCATACAAACAACAACATACTCAATACTTTTGCTTTCATAACCTTTAATTTTAAAACTGTTATCTGAACTTTTACTAAACTGTGCTTTTGATAAAACTCGTTCAAAAAGGTTTAATGCTTTTCGGGGTAGGACTACAAAGCAGAGTATAAAAAACGTTAAATTATTTATTGGTCACCAACCTCCGGATTTCCCCGATCCAAAGTACAATAGAAGTCGAACCAATGATAATTGCCCAATCTTTCAAAGAAAGCGGTTCGGTGCGGAAAACATCACCACCAAATTCGACAATTAGTATTTGGCCGATAAGGATTACAAGGGCCACAATCACAAAACCAATACTACGTCCCATATTGCTAAAAGCCGTTTTTCCGGTAGCAAAAGCTTTGGCATTAAACATGTTCCAAAATTGCAACAAAACGAAAATGGTGAAAAATCGGGACAGGTCGTATTTGCTGATGTTTCCATTTTCATCTGTAAAATAAAACAGAAGCCCCATTAGAATGACCACAAACGACAATCCCACAAACAGAATTGAGGAACGCATTTGGGGTGTGATGATAAAATCGGTTGACTTCCGCGGTTTGTTTTTCATCACTTTCTCGTTTGGAGGTAAAGATGCCAGTGCTCCGGCTGCAAACGTGTCCATGATCAGGTTGACCCAAAGCATTTGTGTGACAGTCAAAGGCAATTGGTGGCCAATAATAGAACCCAGTAACACAATCACGAGGGCAGCCACATTGATGGTGAGCTGGAAAAGGATAAACCGCTGGATGTTCTGATACAGCGACCTTCCCCACATGACTGCTGTTGCGATGCTGTTAAACGAGTCATCGAGCAAGGTAATATCACTGGCTTCTTTGGCAACTGAAGTTCCTGATCCCATTGATAAACCGACATGGGCAAAATTCAGTGCCGGCGCGTCATTGGTTCCATCTCCGGTAACTGCAACCACAGAACCTGTTTTCTGGAGCAGTTGGACCAAACGCTGTTTATCTGTAGGCCTAGCACGGCACATGATTTTTAGGTGTTGCACACGGAGAGAAGCTTCTTCATCGCTAAGAGCTTCAAATTCAGTCCCTGTAATGATATTGTGAATTTTATCACTATCGTTCCAAATGCCTATCTGTCGTCCAATTTCTCTTGCGGTACCAGGCGTATCCCCCGTAACGATTTTCACATCGATCCCTGCGTTCAGACACTTCTTAACCGCATCAGGCACATCTTCACGTACCGGATCGGAGATGGCCACAACCCCAAGGTAGGTCAGGTTGGAATTGGTAAGATGGCCATTTAAGAACCGGGCCTTCTCATCCTCAATAATTTCGTAGGCAAAACCCAAGGTCCGCATAGCCTGGTTCTGATATTTGAGCAAAAGTTCATTGACCATGACAGATGCTGCGGCAACAGGTTTATTTCCTTCCGGGAAAAGTACATCCTTACATTTTGAGAGGACAATTTCTGGTGCCCCTTTTACGTAAAGAACTCTTTTATTGAGCAATGGAGAATCAACAATCGTTGCCATAAACTTCCTCTCGGTAGAGAATGTCAATTGCTCAACAACAGTTGCATCCTCACGCAATTCAAGGTAATTGCTTTCATTGTTGTTTAACCACAACAACAAGGCGGCCTCAGTCGGATTGCCAAGTGTTTTAATTGTCTGATTGTCTGAGAAATCCAAAAAAGCAGTAGAATTTACGGCAATCCCTTCCTTAATTAAGTTGCTCAGTTCATCATCAATAAGATGCTGATTATTCAACCCAAAGAAATTGGTTTTGGCCACCTGCATCCGGTTTTGGGTAAGCGTACCTGTTTTATCGGTGCATATCACAGTCGTGGCGCCAATCGTTTCACAGGCATGCATTTTGCGAACCAAATTATTGGCCTGTAACATCTTGCGCATGCTCAAAGCCAAACTGAGCGTAACGCTCATCGGAAGTCCTTCGGGTACTGCGACTACGATTAAGGTAACGGCTACCATAAAATACTGCAAAACCCTACCTGTAACTTCTACACTTACCCAGGAGGCTGGACTTGTGGGATCAATCCCGAACGCAAAACCAAGAAGGACAAGAAGAACGAAGGTTATCAATCCAAAGCCGAACCATTTGAACCATCCCCCTTCGTCAACACTTTTTGGAAGTTCCTTTTCGATGCCCAACAATTCCAATCCATCATAAATAATTGGTATCCAGACCTTAGCAAGTGCGACCATAGCTGCAATCATAACGATCCCAACTGAACCAAGCTGCGCAAGTGTAGGAAGTGGAGGCATACCAAAAAACATGTCCTTAATAAACAAGGCTAAAAACGTCAATACCGCCAGTGCAAATCCGACAACCCCAATAAATTTGGCCAAACCATCGAGCTGTTTGTTCAATGGGGTTTCCTCCCCGCTCATCTCAGTCGACTTTTCGGCCACTTTACCATATTCGGTGGCATCGCCCACATATTTAATTTCCATAACAGCATGTCCATCCATTACTTTGGTACCACGCATGGCCCAATTAGAAGAGTAGGTCGATTCCTGATCAAACTCTTCAGGAATCGTAGTCTTGTCAATAATTGGCTCTCCTGTTAGGCACGATTCGTCGATCTGTAACGAAACTGCTTCTTTCAATTCCCCATCAGCCGGAACTTCCTCGCCTGTTCCAAGCAGGACAATATCCCCGACAACAACGTCTTTCTTAGGGATTTCGCTCACATTTTTATTCCTGACGACCTTGATCAGCGTGTCATCATTGACCTGGTTCAAAACATCAAATTTTTTATTGGCGTCCATTTCAAACCAGAAAGCGACAACTGTTGCCAGGATGATGGCACAGAAAATACCGATTGTTTCGGCAAATTCCTGATGTACAAAAGCTATACCCAATGACAGGAAGGCTGCGATCAATAAAATCCGGATGATCGGATCTTCGAATTTTTCAAGGAAGAGTTTCCATAAAGGATCACGTTTTGGAGGGGTCAGTAAATTGTTCCCGAACTTCTTCCGGCTTTCGATCACCTCTGCATTTGTAAGTCCTGTGTAATGTTTTTTGTGTTCCATATACTGCGATTATAACCAATTTTATACTTATTGATGTGAATTCCAATCTGTTACCTTTGAAGCTATCCTGAAAATTTATTCGGATATCATTTTTTCAATGGTCTTTAAATTGGCAATATACTCTGGGAATTTATAATATTCATTGCCCAATGCCTTGTAAAAGAGACTTGTAAGAAAGGTCTTGCTTTGGATTTGAAGAAATGGAAGGCACAATTCCTTTTTACTGTTCAGGATGTACTTGACGATCCGTGTATTAAACTCAAAATCGTTGTTGTCGATTATGCTTTGTAAATGCATTAACTCCTTGACAAAGAAATGGTTCAGATAATTCTCTGTTTTAGGGGATATTGTGGGATCACTTAATTCGGCAAAATAGAGCATATAACAGTGATTGTGGATATCAAAATCATCCAACATCTTGATAATAATCCGTTCATGCGTCCCAGTAATTTTAATATCATCGATAAAAATCAAAATCTTGTTCTTGATTTGAACCTCATCGATATGGAATTTATCCCCTTTGATCAGATTGAAACGTTCCTCAGCCGACATGTCCCCATAATCTTCACGGTAAGTTACATTTCTAAGGATCTTGCCCATTTCAACCGGTGAATAACCATTTATGTAAAGAAATTCGTTTAGCTTGTCGATAAAATGGATCGCCATAAAATACGATGCCGTTGGGATATGGGAATAGGCACTTGGCAACACAACGATAGACCTCCCTTCGTAACTGAATTTGAACAACTGGTTTACGAACCTGTCGGCCAGTGTGTAACCAAACTCCTGGGCAATATGGGTCGATCCGAATTTGAATTTTGAATATTTTTCTGCGGGGAAATCAAAATTCTGACTGTCGGTCACCTGAAATGCACTAAACCTTTCAATCGTCCTTTTACAAGCTTCTTTTAATATCATTAATCGTATATTGCTGATTTTTAATATGCAATGCATTAAATCCAAACTTTAGGGCTCCTTTATAATCGGCTTTGAAATTGTCGCCCACATGCAAAACCTCTGTTTTTTCAACTTTTACTTTTTCAAAAACTTCTGAAAAAAACCGGATCGATGGTTTGGATGCACCAATTTCATCCGAAAAAATGCAAAATACGAAATATTCCGAAATATCCAATGCTCCTAAGGTTTCGACAATGGTACTCCCTTCGATGTAACCGGTATTGCTGCTGATATTCATTGTAAATCCTTCGTTTTTTAAAGTTTGCAGCATGGAATGGATGGAATTGTTTAAAAATCCCGGTAGGTTTGCCATAAAAAGTTCGTGTACCCTGGATTTGATCTGGCTGAGTAAAATATCCGTAACTGATTTTTGCGCATTGCCCAATTGAATCAATATCCTTCTGTACATCTGGTCTGTCGGAACTTTCAACCCTGTTATCTCATTTAACCTATCGCTCACTATATCTGTCTTTTGGACGATTCCCATGATATCACCAACAGAAAGACCTTTGGGATTGAATTCATTTTTAAGGAACCGAGCCCTTTTCTCCTTAAACTCAGGGTGCGATTTGATCAAAGTTAACCAGAGATCAAATGAAATGTGTTTTATCAATTTGTTTGCTTTTTACGTATGTTTTTCTCTGCGATGATCAGCGATATCTGCAGAAAATTAATTTTTTCCCGCTGATCCCGCAGATTTTCGCTGAGGTTTATTGGATCACTTTTTGCTCTCTCGATGAACACATTTTTAAATCAGTACTAACCAGTAACGAGTTGTACAATTATTAATCTTCCACCCTCCTCTTTCGAGAGAAGGATCTGTTTTCCATCCGTCAATTCAACAGCCTGATTTATAGTAACCTTAACTCCATTGCTTTTGTCTTCCAAATCGTCCAGACGTTGGTTGATCAGCAACCACTTGTTGTTATGAAAAACAAAATACCCAACCGGTTTTTTCTGGTCTTCTGTAAGCCGTTCATTGGGTGAGATATTCCTGTTCACATGCCATTGGTAGAGATATTGATTGTTGTACACCATCAACCGATAATTATCTGGCGTAAACGTCCCTGCTTTCCTAGAAGAATAAAGATTAAGCACAGGCAATTGGCCCCGGTAAATCGTTCCACAAAAAGGGCATTTGGGTTGTTTCGTATTGTCGAAAATAAACCATTTGTGCCAACAGGACTGATTTTGACAGGGTTGCATCAAATCGACTGTCTTTAAAAGTGCATCCTCCCATTCGTTGGCCGTTGGCCGAAAGGAAGGATTGTGGAGACCTTCGATAAATGCCTTGTCAAAAAGAGCCGTAAGATAGGGACCACAAACCGTATAAGGAATTTTGTTCGGATCACCTTGCGGGAGTTGGCTCGGATTTAACTGATTGACCTTAACCTGGTTGCTCTTGTCGGTAGGATGTTCGATAAACAATGCTTTGGCACCCATTGAGAGTTCCTCGTCTTTTGTACAATCAAGGTCGTTCACTTTTCCACCTCTTAACGGGTGACGGTACAGTAGGTACATATAGATCATCACAGCCAGGGCATGACGGTCTGTAGCAATGCTTGGAACCTTACGTAAAGGATCGGTAATTGGAAGGTGCTTTGTTTCGATAACCTCAGGCGCAATAAAATCGGGTGTCCCCAAAACATCGGGTGGGTATTTGCCGGGTACTACCAAACCGTCAATGTCGATGATGGCGGCCCTTCCGGTTGCAGGATCGATGAGGACATTCTTGTACGACAAATCGGAATGGGCAAGCCCTGCGGCATGTAAACGCTTAACAGCCCTGCTGATCCGGATACAAATCTGAAAATATTTAAACCAGTCGCCTTTCTCTTCAGGTGCCAGGAACTTATTTTGGTTCTTCGCCGAAGCAAACCATTTTCCTTCCTTCTCCTTCCCTTTGATCCCCAGGAAATCGTTATTGACCGAACCCTTTGAAAAAAAGAAATGCTTCTGATAGGTGGGGCAGACAAGTCCCAACTTGCCATTGTATTCCACAATTTTAGTCGGCCAGCAGTAAAGGTCCTGCCAGTAATCGCCCCCTTGCTGATTAAAGATCCGGTCACGGTAAATTCCTGTAATGTTCTGCAACCGGTCTTTGGCGTTGAAATCCTGTTTGTCGCGGAAAAAGGCTACAACATAGGTTTTATCAGGACTAAAATAGACATCTTTCATCCCACCGGAGCCAATCATCTCGTCGACAAATTCGATGGCTGAACCATCAGTGGCAGTGATTTTTATTGTTTTTGCCATAATCAGAAGAGTATTGCGATTGTTCTGTCGTCATGATTTCCGGGAGACCAAAAATCCAGCCATTTAAGTAATTGATCTGCTGATCGTTCATTGTCATCCGTGAAATCCACTTCTTTGGAAAGATCGTTCCAGAGTTCATCCCATTTTTCGATCCTGAGCAAATTGGCGTCCGTTTCGAATTTAGGGTCGGTAATCCCGTCAGACATAAGAATCAAGGCTGTAAAGTCATCGACTATATCGAAACGCAAACGTCGGTAGAGTTCTGTAGGTTGGGTCATTTCGGGCATGGTCAGGAAACGGGTTTGGCCCGCAAACTCACCGCCGTCGGTTTCACCCAAAATCCGCAGGAACCGAGTTTCCTTGTTGTAAATCCCGACTCCTCCATCGCCTACCCAAAATGCACCA